>CAJJLI010000379.1 GCA_905192625.1 uncultured Clostridium sp.
CCAACGTAAGGCTTTCGCCAGCCTTCCACACGCCGTCAAGCATTTCGATGGCGATAACTGGTACGAATAGCTTAAGCAATAGTGTATCGGGTACATTTGCAGGCTTTGAAGGATTATTTAACTTTTATAATATAGGGGCTTATCATAGTACCGTTGCCGGTGGAGCAATCGCAAATGGACTTAAGTATGCGAAGAATGGTAGTACAAACGCTACGTTAAATACGAATTCTTTAATTCCTTGGAACAATCGTTATCGTTCCATTGTAGGAGGAGCGTATATTATCGGAAGTTCTTATATTAACAAAGGACAAGATACAATTTATTTACAAAAATTTAATGTAACGCCAACGTCAACTCACTCCCATCAATATATGGCAAATGTTGAGGCGCCATTTGCTGAGAGTAAAAAAGTATTTGCAGCATATACGGATGTAAGTAGTTCACCAATTGTTTTCTCGATACCAGTATATAAAAACATGCCAGCTACAGCTTGTGTAGCACCTAGCAATGGGGCAAATCCAAACAACTGGTTGAAAACATTAAAGTTACAGGATAACTTAGGTAACGATCTGGGATTAACGCCAACCTTTGACATTAGTAAAGATCAGCAGTATTCACTTATTGTAGATTCATCCTGTGAAGGAATTAATGTTAGTGCAACGACGGTAAGCTCAAAAGCAAGTGTTCGAGGAACTGGCTATGTAAACTTACAATACGGTGAGAATACAGTTATAGTAAGTGTTACAGCAGAAAATGGTGATGTTAGAGATTATATTATCACAGTCGTAAGAGCATATTAATATTTCTAACATTTTTAGAGGTTGTCTTTAAACATGATTCTACAAATCGAATTTGTGTTTCTCGTTTAAAGATGGCCTTTTTCTTTCAATTATAGGTAAGTCAATTTTATTTGAAAAAGATAGGTTACGGTTATTTACATATTCAAAACAATAATACTGCCACATGGCATACTGGAGGGAACAATGAAATCATTAAAAAGAAGTTGTTTGTATATAGTAACAAGTATGTTACTTGTTATAACATTTTTTATATCAAAGGCAGAGGCAAAGGCAGCAAGTGCCTCAGTTTACTTTGAAACAGAGCAAGCTTCTCCAATGGTAGGCGATACGATATCGATTTATTTATGTGTTGATACAAATGGAACTTTAGGAGATTTTGAAGGTTTTATTTCATATGATGCGGATATGCTAGAATATGTTAGTGGTACAAGTTGTATCACTGGTGGAGATGGTGTTTTAAAAGTTTATGATTTTGGCACATCTTCCACCAATACACGGAAGTATTTATTAACGTTTAAAGTATTAGACGTGGGCTATGTAGAGCTGAGTGTGAGGGATTCGGTAGCATATGAGTATGAAAGTGGCGATGCTATGTCCTCATCTAGTACACCACTTAAAATGAATACAACCGCACCAGAGTCTGCTTCAGATAATGCATTGTTGGAAAGTTTAAAAATTAGTCCTGGTACTTTATCTCCAAGTTTTGATCCAGAAGTTTATGTCTATAATACAAGTGTAGATGCAAAAACAGAAAAACTGATATTGAGTGCATTTGCACAGGATTTTGATGCAAAGATAAGTATTGAGGGAAATCAGGATTTAAAACCAGGTAGTAATGAAGTAATTATAAAAGTAGTTGCTAAAGCAGGGAATTCAAAAGAATATGTTATTTTGGTACAAAAAGAAGAAATAGAAAAGGCAGAAGAGGGTTCCCTAGATAAAGACGAAGAAAATGATATTTTAGATAAAGAATGGAGATTTGAAGCAACGAAGGAAGATGGAGTGATTCAAATTCATGGACAATACTATTTTACAGTAGTAAATGGAAGCAATGAAGTTGAGATTCCTAAAGGGTATACAAAAAGTAGCTTTGTCTTGGACGGTATTACGATACCAGCATATCAAAAAGATGGAGCAGTTGAGAGTGACTATTTACTTTTGGTGCTAAGTAATGAAGCAGGAAATATAGGACTTTATCGTTATGACCGTGTTGAAAAAACAATACAACGATATCCGGAAGAGAAAATTGTGCTAGCAAATCAAGGCGATGATGCATATGAGCTTGCGCAGTTAAAAGAACTTGTCCAGGATTATAAAGAGGATCTTAGCCAGTTAGGCTTAGTAATAGCGCTACTTATTGCCTTAGCTGGTATATTATTCATAGGATTAATTTATTTTTACCTGAAATCAAGAGGCATGCATGTGGATGATTTAGAATAGAATTGACATCGTGTTTGTTTTGTTATATCATTAATATAACAGCTAAAACAAATCTCAGAAGATGTATAATCGGAGGTATAACTGTGATAGTTAGAATAGATTTTAATAGTGATGAAGCAATCTATATTCAGCTAAGAAACCAGATAATTCTTGGTATTGCGAACTCACAGATAAGAGATGGTGATAATTTACCATCAGTTCGTGAATTAGCTGACAACATTGGCATAAACATGCATACTGTAAATAAAGCATATACTATATTAAAGCAAGAAGGATATGTTAAATTAGATAGAAGAAAAGGCGCTGTTATATCCCTTGAGTGCGATAAGATGCGTGTTAAAAATGAACTGATGGAACAAATGCGTGTTTTACTAGCGCAAGCGATATGCAAGGATATAAGTAATCAAGAAATACACGAAATGGTAGACGAAATCTTTAATGAATTTACTGGAATTAGCGATGAGTGATTACTAGGCTAGTAGTCTTGGCGTTATTTATTTTTAATATAGTAGTAATGCTAGTATGACAATAAAGGAGGCGTTTGTATGTTATGTGATGTTTGCAACAAAAGAGAAGCAAAGATATATTACACTGAAATTGTAAATGGTAAAAAGAAGGAGCAACACTTATGCGAGGAATGTGCGGCAGAGCATACCTCTTTTAAGATAAAAAATCCTATTACAAATAAAGAATTTACACTAGGGAGTTTGTTATCCGGAATTCTTGAAACTTATAGTACTACGGATGCAAAAGAAGAAGGTGCAAAAGAAGTTACATGCAAGTTGTGTGGAATGAAATACAATGAATTTTTGGAGCATGGAAAGTTTGGATGCGCAGAGTGTTATCATAGTTTTGGTAAATTATTATCAAAGAATTTACGAAATATTCATGGAGCAGAACAGCACACAGGGAAACGACCAAAAGGTTATATTAGTGAAACGGATCGTATTGTGAATGGCTTATCAGAATATGAGAAATTGGATATACAGTTACAACAGGCGATTGAGCTAGAGGATTTTGAAGGAGCCGCTAAGCTTCGAGATGCAATGAGAGCGATAAAGAACAAGAAAGTGGAACAATCAAATCATGAGCATTATGGATGCTAAGAGATGATACCCCACTTACGCTACATCTTTTATAAAACGTTTGCCGCAGTATGCGCAGAAATGAAAGTAGTGTAAAAAATAAAGAGCAATTTTTACACGCAAGTTTGTGCTTGCGCACCACAAACTTGT
>CAJJLI010000380.1 GCA_905192625.1 uncultured Clostridium sp.
CCAGGAGTATTTGCAGCTGGGGATTGTACCAATAGTCCGTATAAGCAAATTATTATTTCTATGGGTTCGGGAGCTAATGCAGCGTTAAGTGCATTTGAATATGTAACTTTTCATTAAGTTAAAATAAAAGGGGCGTCATTACTGTAGTAATATGTAGAATAAATTTAGTAATAACGAAAGAAATATAAATCACCCGAGAAAGGCTATTGCAGTTTTAATCTTCCGCAATAGCCTATTAATAAACAAAATAATACGACTGATTTAGCGAATCAATCTTATATTTTTTGCAAAGTTTTTGAAGTTCATTTTTAATTTTCATCGTATTCTTTATTTCATATTCTATGAGATCTTCCAATTTATCTTTTTCTTTTGTTGTTGTGTAGTATTTTAGATAGCCGTAAATATGCTCAACGGTATTTTTAAAATCAGCTTCTTCATAAGGCAATCGTAAGCATTCATCGATACAGCAATAAAATTTTGACATTGGTTCTTCTGAGTTAATAAGTCTGCTACATTCTTCATAAAAGAAATTGCTTTTTTCCATGACACAGTATTTGTATTTTGCCCACTGATCGGTACGAATGGATATGTTTACTTCATCATTTAAAGAATAAATGCATTTTAATGCAGAGATTTCTTTATCTTTTACTTCCAGCATGACATCAACCTCGATATCCCCAATACGTTTTATATACTCTATGAAATTTTTCGTGTTTACTGTTTTTGAGTGAGCGCCACCCTTTTTTATTTCATCTTGATCTGAGTAATGGAATTTTACAGGACCATCTTCTGTTTTCCAAGTCTTTGCAACCTTTTCAATAATTTCATCCCAAGTGAATGGACATGGATTTATTTTATGATGAAGATTATCAAAAACAGCTGGAATATTTAATTGATTACAAATCATAAGAACGTCTTCAATGTTATAACTTTTATCATCGTTTTCGATTACTAACCGTTTTTGTGCAGAAGGCGACAGTCTAGAAAAGTTTTCAATGAAACGCTGCATAGCAAGTTCTTTATTGTTATAAATTCCACCTACATGTAATATGATTTTATTCGTATAATCAACTTCTAAGGAGTCTAAAAATCTGCAGTGATATTCTAAATCCTTCACGCTTTTTTCTACAATATCTTCCTTGGGTGAATTTAAAACCGTGTACTGTCCTGGATGCATAGAAACTCGAATTCCATTCTCTATTATAAATTGTCCACATTCTTTAAGCTCATCTTGAAAGGAATCCCACCATTTTATTTGATTGATGCTATGACTACCAAATGGGATAATGTCGGAGCTAATACGAAACATAAAAATATCATGTTCTACGTTCCAATGCAATATATGCAATAAATCATTTAGATTTTCTTTGACACATTTCATGAGAGTTTCTTTGGAAAAGTTTTTAAGGATGCAACTTCTAGTAGTTTTATATGGAATCGACAACGGAGTACAAGCGTAACCTATTTTTTTATAATACGTCAAAACAATCACCTCCTATTCCATTGATGTAGTATTTCTCGTAAACCTATTTTTATTAGCCGTCTATAAAATGGTTATAAAATTAATAAATGCGGTCATGGCTGGAGTAAGTGCTTTTCCTTTATGACAGATTAATTGTCTCCATATCGTAATCGGAAAATAATCGTTTGCAATTGCTTGATGAACCAATATTCAAATTTGATATTTTCAAGTTGTTGGATACCATTGGAGTTTAATATAAGTTCTTTAATTACTTGAACATTACCAATTTCATAAGTTGGAATTATGGACTCATCAAAATCGGCAATTCTATGCTCCATTTCTTTTCGATAGCTGATATTCTCTTCTGTTAAATATATTGGATAATATTTTAGGTCAGAAATTGTAATCTTATCTTTCGTAGCAAGAGGATGTTTTGTAGAAATATAAAAATTAGTATTAACTGCAGACTCTTTTAATATAACAAAGTCTGGTCGGATAATTTTTGAATCCAGGGTATAAACCAAATCTACTTCATTGTGAGTCAACAATGTAAACATATCAGAGGTCAATCCAGTTTTAATTACAATTTTAACCTTTGGATACTGCTTTTGAAAATTAAGTAGTATTTGAGGGAACATAGAAGTGCAGATAGAGTCAGCCATTGCGATGCGAATCGTACCAGCAACCTCACCGCTAACTCCATTTAATTGTGTGGTTAGTTCTTGGGTCAGTTGTTGTACGTTCTGAGCATATTGGAGAAATTTAATCCCGTTAGCAGTCAGATCAATCTTGTGTCCAATACGATCAAAAAGAATATGACCAAATTCTTTTTCAAGATTTATAATTTGTGTTGATACTGCTGATTGTGAATAACCAAGCTCTAAAGCTGCAGCAGAAAAGCTTTTTAACTCTGCTACTTTCATAAATGTCTGAATATTTTTTAAATCCATACTTCCTCCATAGTATCTAAATAATTGATAATATCATCGATATTATCAATTATATTTATTGTTAATGCTATGCTATAATAAGAGCGAAATGGGCGGTCACATGCTTGCTTAAGGTTAGTGATTGGAGTAATCAAAATAGCTTTTGGCAAGCTCGCTTTAGATGTCGATTGGGGCAATAAGAACAGGAACCGCTTTTGTTCATGATATAGCAATTCTTGTAGAATTTCAATCGGTATAAAATACTTTTGAGGTGAAAGAAATGAAAGAAATTAAAAAACCAGTAAAAAGTGGAAATGGAATCTTTCGCAGTAAATGGGGATTTATTTTGGCTTGTGTAGGCTCAGCGGTAGGTTTAGGAAATATATGGCTCTTTCCATATCGCTTAGGACAGTATGGGGGAGCAGCCTTTTTGATTCCATATTTATTATTTGTATTACTGTTTGGTTATGTAGGTTTATCTGCTGAGTTTGCTATCGGTAGAAAAGCAAAAACAGGAACATTAGGTTCCTATGATGTGTGTTGGAAGGATTCAAAGCATAAAAAGGTTGGAAAAGCAATTGGTTGGATACCGTTGGCTGGATCCCTTGGAATCGCTACTGGTTATGCAATTATCATTGGTTGGGTACTTCGAACCCTCTTTGGTTCCGCAACAGGCTCCTTATTTGAAACTTCTAGTGCAAATTATTTCTCACAAGCAACGGGTGATTTTGGAAGTATTATTTGGCATGCTGTGATTCTTGGAATTACGCTCCTTATTTTATTTACTGACTCTGTTGCACGAATTGAAAAAGTGAGTAAAGTAATGATGCCACTTTTTTATATCTTATTTATAATTTTAGCAGTGCAGGTATTATTTTTACCAGGATCAGTGGAAGGCTATAAATTTTTATTTGTACCAAAATGGGATTCATTACTACATATAGAAACATGGATTATGGCCATGGGACAGGCGTTTTTCTCCTTATCCATAACAGGTTCTGGTATGATTGTTTATGGTGCTTATTTAGAGAAGAAAGAAGACATAGTAGGTGCATCTATGCACACGTCAATTTTTGATACAGC
>CAJJLI010000381.1 GCA_905192625.1 uncultured Clostridium sp.
TGTCAATAAGTTTTTAAAAGAAATTTATATTAATTTTAAAATAAGGGACTAATTACCTATATTCTTTATAATTAGTGTAGTATTTATCTTGAAAGTATATTATGATATTGCTATTGTTTTATATATTGAATATAAGGAGTGCGTGGATATGAAATATACATGCAAATATACAAGATGAAAATTGTAAATAAACTTAAGCTTAGCCATAAGTTATATTTGGGATTTGGTATTGTCATTACGCTAATGATATGTATTTTAGGGTATACCTACATTAATTATGAGAATGAAACGAAAACTGTGGAATTAAATTTAAAGTCATATGTAATAATTGATGAAGCAAATGCTATTTTAATTAGTATGCTTAATATGGAAACGGGTGCGAGGGGATATGCAATCGCAGGAGAAGATGAATTTTTGGTACCATTTCATCAAGGAAAAGAAGGATTATTGGAGCATTTTAATAATTTGAAGGAATTAACTTCTGATAATGGGATACAACAAGAACGTCTAAATAACTTACAAAAGCAATATGAAAGTTGGTATGAATGGGAGACTACAAAAATAATCGATGGTCGTAGAGCTGTTCTCGATGGTACTCAAAAAATGGATGATGTAATTAAGCTTGTGCAGTCCGACCGGGGAAAAGAAGAGATGGACATGGTCCGTGAAATGATTGCAGAAATTATTAATGAAGAAGAACAAAACCTAGATACACGATATAAGGAACTTAAAACAGCAGAGCTTAGAACAGAGTTTGTTATAATCGTTGGAGGATTTTTAACAGTGATTACTTCAACAATAATTGCGTTGTTTACGTCCTTATCCGTATCAAAACCTGTAAAATTGCTTGTTAAAGCTTCAGAAAATATTAAAGATCAAAACTATAAAGAATTAATTAATTTAAAGACGGATAAAGAACTTGATGCATTAATAAAGAATTTTAATAGCATGCAAGCAGCGATACAAATAAGAGAATACGAATTATATAATAAAAATCAGGAATTAAAGATACAAATGGCTAATGTAAATGAGGCCAATAGTTTAAAAAGCCAATTTTTAGCGAACATGTCTCACGAACTTCGGACACCACTTAATTCCATAATTGGATTTACCAATCGTGTCTTAAAAAAGAGTGGTGATAGTTTGCCAGTAATACAGCAGGAGAATTTAAAGATTGTATTAAGTGAGGCTCATCACTTACTTGAATTAATTAATAGTTTGCTAGACTATTCAAAAATTGAAGCAGGTAAAATGGAACTTCACATTGAAAAATTTGACCTCTTAGTGGTAATGGAGGAGGTCTATACTATGACGAGAACTTTGTCAGAAGGAAAGTGTATTACATATAAACAGGAGTTTCATGAACTAGACAAAGTTCCAATTGTAAGCGATAGAATAAAGGTGAAGCAAGTTCTTATTAATATTTTGAGCAATGCATTTAAATACTCAGAGAAAGGAACGATAACTTTTTCTGTGGATATATGTGATGAGTTTTACTGTTTAAAAGTGAAAGATGAGGGAATTGGTATATCAACAGAAGATATCAATAATATATTTGATGAATTCCGTCAGGTGGATGGATCCTATACAAGAAAAGTTGGTGGTACAGGCCTTGGCCTTTCGTTTACTAAGTAATTTGTTGAAATGGTTGGATGAGAAAGTTTAGTTAAGGGTGAGTTGGGTGTGGGAAGTTGCTTTACTGTTTTCCTACCTATAAATTTAGAAATGAATCAAGGGGTTCTATCTCTAGAGGATGAGCCAGCAAATAATTATAAGAAGAAAGTAGTTTGCATTGACGATGATAACAATGTTCAAAGGTTATATAAGCAATATCTAAATGAATACGAGATTGAATCCATTGCTTTAAATGGTAGTGAAGATATTATAAAGGAAATTATAAATATAGGGCCCGATGTTATTTTATTAGATATTATGCTACCGGATAAAGATGGTTGGGAGATATTGTCTGAGCTTAAAATCAATAAGGAAACTAAGAAGATTCCAGTGATTATGGCATCGGTACTTAGTGAAAAGAAACTTGCGTATCGAATGAAGGCAGATGAGTATTTAATAAAACCAGTTTCACAAGAAGAGCTTTTTGATACAATCGTTCGTACGATTACTAAAAAAAGTGGGTTAGATATACTTGTTGCAGATGATGATGATAATTTCTTGAATTTAATTGGACAGTTTTTAAGAGAGGAAGGAATACCTTATCGATGTGCTAGAAATGGACAGGATGTTATTAAGCAAATGATGAATAATAAACCGGATTTATTAATATTGGATATCATGATGCCAAAAAAGGACGGTTTTACAGTATTGGAAGAAATAAGAAGAAAAGATCAAATAAAGGATACGCCCGTTATCGTAGTAACATCAAAGGAATTGACCAATAAGGAAAGAGAGGAATTACGTAAAAGAACAAGCGCAGTAATTCAGAAATCTTCCGTAATGATGGATGTCGTTATGGATAAATTAATAAAAAGAATTAAGGAGCATCTAACAAATGAATAGAATTCTACTTGTGGAAGACAATGGTCACAATTCAAGATTAATAGATCAGATATTGATGGACATGGACGTTGGAATTGAGTTAAGTATTGCAGAATCTGGAAAAGGAGCTATACAATTAGCCAATGAGAACGATTTTGACTTGGTCATCATGGATATCTCTTTACCGGATATGAATGGTATAGATGTTACAAATGAAATAAAAAGAAATTTGAATTATAAAGAGGTTCCATTTATGGTTGCGACTGCACATGCTATGTCAAATGATGAAGCAGTATTTATGGAAACTTTTGATGATTATATTTCAAAACGAATTGATAATGATGTTTTTACAGAAAAAATAAATAAATGGTTAGGTGTTAAATAAATATGGATATAAAAATACTGGTTGTAGATGATAATAAGCTAAATTTAAGATTACTTCAAGACATTTTAGAGGATGAAAAATACAAAGTATATACAACGGATAGCGGTTTTTCAGTACTAGAGATGGCGCATAACTTAAAACCGGATGTAATTTTACTTGATATTATGATGCCAGGAATGGATGGATATGATGTGTGTCGCTTGTTAAAAAGTGATGAAGAAGTAATGGACATTCCAGTCATCATGGTTACTGCAAAAACAGAAGGAAATGACTTGAAAATAGCATTTGAAATGGGTGCTGCTGATTATATTAAAAAACCATTTGATGAGCTTGAAATTATTGCTCGTATTCATTCTGTCTTACGTACCAAACAAAGTCAAGATATATTAAAAGATAAAGCAAGCAGGGATGGCTTAACTGGTATTTATAATCATGCACTTTTAATTCAACTATTTGAAAAGGAAATTAAAAAACAAGCAATAAGTGGTGGCGACGTATCTTTCGTAATGCTAGACATCGATCATTTTAAAAAGATTAATGATAGCTATGGTCATACCATAGGAGACGCCGTGTTAATGGAATTAGCC
>CAJJLI010000382.1 GCA_905192625.1 uncultured Clostridium sp.
CAGACATGGTTTCGGAGACGACCGTTTCGGTTGTCAGTCTTCCAAATGATGAAACCAATTCCTGTACCAATTGTAATGTAGAGGCTCGTGTTAAGTCCTTTCGTGCTACCAAAGGTGGCTTCTCCTAAAGCAGCCGCATTTACATCGGTATCGAGTGCGATAGGAATGTTCAATGCGTCTTTGAGAGTGCCAAGTAGGTTATAGTTTGCCCAATCTAACTTTGGGGTAGATAAGATGTGCCCATAAGTGGAAGAATTCTTATTTAAATCAACTGGCCCAAATGAGCCGATACCCAAAGCTAGGATTTGCTTATCCTTAAAATAATTAATGATGTAAGGAATGGTGTCACTAGGGGTGTTAGTAGGGATTGTTATTTTATCAATAATCTCACCGTCTCTGGTTCCGATTGCACATACCATTTTTGTTCCACCAGCTTCTAAAGCTCCATAATGCATAAAATACCTCCAATGCAGTTGTTATAGTAAATTTTACGATTCGATTTTATCCGCAGTTCTTATACGTTTTATCTTATATTAAGATTACTTCAAAAGAAAACTTTGGTCAATATGTATGAAAAAATTAAAAGAAAAAAGCTTAATAAAATAATATTAGGCAAAAATAGACAAATTTCAGCTCGATTATCATTGTAAAAATATAGGCATTCTTGTATAATGGAACCAGTGGAATAAAATAGAAATAACATATAGCGTCTGGGTGTCTAGTGGTAGTTTTATTTGAGAAAAGAAAATATTATGAATTATGGGGATACTTATTGTGAGAAAAGGGAAGGTAGACGAAATGAGGAATCTTAAAAAGCGTAATATTAAGGAAAAGAAGGTAAAACCCATCGAGGGAATGAAACAACCGAAGGAAATCAAACAAGAAGGGAAAAAAACTCGAAATCGTAAGTTTACGGGGATACGATTAAAGTTAACCTTTGGATTCTTGGTACCAATTTCGTTTATGGTTTGTATTGGCGTGATCTCCTATCTAAAGTCCTCAAAGGCGATGATTGAAAGTTATGAGAACTCTACAAAATCAACCATTGACATGGCGGGAGATTATTATGATCTTATTTTGAGTAATGTAAAGGCCACATCGTTTGAAATGGTAATGAATGAACAAATTCAAAAGTATTACTCAAAGTATTACAAAGATGACACTTTCCAAGAGATAACGGCTCATACAAACAATAAGAAAAATTTGCAGGCTACATTAATAACAGATAAATTTCTTTATGACATTATAATGTTTGGAGAGTATGGTAATACGTTATACGGAAGTGTATTAGTACCAAACGACTTGTATGAAGACTTTATAAAAACAGAAGAAGCTAGTAAAGTCGACGAGAAAGGAAATGCTTGGGTTGGTTATCATAAATACTTAGATGAACACTCAAAGACGGATCCAAAAAAATACGGAATGAGTATAGTGAGGCAGATTTTATCTTCGAATTTTAAAAAGGTAGGATATGTCTTTGTAGATGTTAAATTAAGTGCAATTGAGCAAGTTTTAAAAGACATTAATCTAGGGGATAGAAGTATCATTGCACTTATAACGCCAGATGGTCGTGAAATTTCTTATGTTCGAAATAATAAAAATGAGGAAGAAGCAGTTGACGCTGATTTACCAATCGATGAAATAGAATCAAACCTAATTTATGGACAAGAGTTTTATAATAAAGCAATCGAAAGTTATGAGCAGATAGGTTCCGATTATGTAGATATGAATGGAAAATCATACTTGTTTATTTATAAGAAATTAAACGAAGAAGGATTCATGACTTGTGCATTGGTTCCTAAAAGTGAAATCGTAAAAGAAGCAACAAGTTTAGCAACGCTAACGTTTCTTATTGTTAGTATATCCGTTGTAGTAGCACTTATTATAGCACTTGTTTTATCTTCCTCCATTGGAAATACGATACAACGATTTATGAGCGGGATTGGTCGCGTTTCTCAAGGTGATTTAACGATTGAAATAAAAACAAATCGAAAAGATGAATTGGGTGCTCTTGGTGGTGGTATTATGAATATGCTATCCAGTGTGAAAGAGATGCTGAGTAAATCAATGAATGTTACATATGAAGTGAATGGGTCCTCGGAGAAGGTTGCTGAGAATTCTCAGTTACTACTAACGGCAACGAAGGGAATTACACAATCCATAACAGAAATCGAGCAAGGAATATTACAACAAGCGAAAGATTCTGAGAAATGCTTGGTGCAAATGGATCAATTGTCTGAAAAAATCAATATCGTTTCCGATAGTACCAATAATATTGCCACAATTGCTGAAGGAACTACAAAGATAGTAAAACAAGGAATTCACACCGTTGATGAACTAGATACGAAAGCCAAAGATACAACGGACATCACACGAATCATTATAAAGAACATTGAACAGTTAGAGATATCTTCGAATTCCATTGACAAAATAGTTGGAGGAATTAATGATATTGCAGATCAAACGAATTTATTGTCTTTAAATGCTTCCATTGAAGCTGCAAGAGCAGGAGATTCAGGTAGAGGATTTGCAGTTGTAGCAGATGAAATACGCAAATTAGCAGAACAGTCAGTGGCATTTGTAAATGAGATAAAACTTATTGTGGAAGATATAAAAAATAAAACAAAAGAAACGGTAGTAACAACAAAAAAAGCAGAAAATATTGTTGTATCTCAAGGAGAGTCATTGCGTAAAACTGTAGAGATTTTTAATAGCATTGAGGAACATGTGTCGATATTGACCAATAATTTAGAACAAATCTCCGATGGTGTTAAGAATATTGAGCGAACAAAACGTGATACCTTAATAGCAATCGAAAGTATTTCAGCAG
This sequence comes from uncultured Clostridium sp., assembly GCA_905192625.1. GTDB lineage: Bacteria > Bacillota > Clostridia > Lachnospirales > Lachnospiraceae > Lachnoclostridium. The sequence goes on from CAJJLI010000382.1 coordinate 2,831, forward strand.
TATCGGAAGAAACTGCAGCAGCAACCGAAGAAGTAAATGATGCTGCTAGTAAACAGCTAAATGCAGCAATTAATTTAAGCCAAGAAGCAGATGAACTTACAAAGCAATCGCAGGAATTAGCAAACGCCATTCGTGTATTCAAAATTTAATCAATAATAAGGACGTCTTAGACATTAGAGAAAACTTATAGCCTTTCTATGTTGTTCATTACAAAAATTCACAACATAGAAAGAGTTAAAGTTCATCATTGTATAAGATGTCCTATTATTTTGTCTCGTTTTTCATTAAATCTAAAATATCGTTATAAATTGGATCAATCACCGAATCGTCGATGTTTTTATCTAAGAAATATTCAACCGCATATTTTGCTTGTGCTACTAACATTTCCAAACCATTGACTGCTTTTATGGAACGTTTCCTTGCTTGATCCATAAAACAAGTTGTCAATGGATTATAAATTAAGTCCAATACGGCACTTAAATTATGATATGGTGACAGATCAATTGGAGAATCGTTTACATTTGGGTACATACCGATTGGGCTTGTATTAACGATGACATCTGCATCTGCATGCAGTTTCGCTGCTTCTTCATACGTCAGTACGTTTGCTTCGCTTTTGTATTTTACGACATAAACT
>CAJJLI010000383.1 GCA_905192625.1 uncultured Clostridium sp.
AAAACAAGATACTTATTTGTAAGTATTATAAAGTAGTGGAACAAGATAATTATTTGTAAGTATTATAGGGTAGTGGAACAAGATACTTATTTGTAAGTACTATAAGGTAGTGGAACAAGATATTTATTTGTAAGTATTATAGGGTGGGGTAACAAGATATTTATTTGTTAATATATCACAGGTAGAGGAATAAGATAAATGATTGTTTCTATATTATATCTAAATGATTGAATGAATGAAATTCTTATCAAAAGAGTATAGAAATATATGATGAGTAAAAGTTTAGTCAGTTTTCAATGTAAAACTTTTAGTTAAATAATATAAAATAATACATTTAAAAATCTAATATTTTGTGCTATACTACTAGTAGCTAATTAGGAGGGACGTAATATGTGTAAGGATAAAATGGACGAAAATACACAAGAAGATAATTTAAATCAAGATCAATTTATATATTGCTATGGGAAACATAAAAAACAACCAATTAAAATCCTGACAGGTTTGTATAAGGGTCATTATTCTAAATTTATACTTTCTGGTATTTTCTTTGCCCTGAAACACAGTTGTGTTTGGGTACTTCCAGTTGTTACAGCAAATATTATAAATACAGCCCTTTCCAAAGAAGAAAACGGGTTTCATAATATCGCCTGGAATTTAATCCTAATACTAACTTTAGTTGCACTTAATATCCCTATGAACTATCTATATACGAAATGCCGTAGCCAGGCAGTTAGAGCAGTTGAAGCTGGTCTGCGAAGTGCTATGGTACGCAAGCTTCAACAATTATCTATGAGTTTTCATAAAGAGATGCAGTCGGGGAGACTACAATCTAAGATTATGCGTGATGTGGAAGCAATTGAGACATTGTCTCAACAGCTCTTTATAAATACACTTACCATCGGTTTAAATATTACGGTCGCTTTGTCAGTTACACTATTTAAAAGTAGAATTGTATTTCTGTTTTTCTTAGTTTCTGCACCAATTGCGGCGTTTACGATTGTTGGATTTAAATCAAAGATAAAGAAGTCAAATTCAGAGTTTCGTAGAGAAATGGAAGAGACAAGTGCAAGGGTTATGGAAATGGTTGAATTGATTCCAGTAACAAGAGCACATGCACTTGAAAAAGAAGAAATAAATAAAATGGAGAGTCAGTTAAATCTTGTTGCTGAGAAGGGATATCGCTTGGATATCATACAAGCAAATTTTGGTGCAGTTAGCTGGGCGGTTTTTCAGGCTTTTCAAATTCTTTGTCTAGGATTTTCCGGTATTTTAGCGTATAAAGGGAAAATATCTGTAGGCGATATCACCTTATATCAAACTTATTTTACGACAGTCGTGAACCAAGTGTCGAACTTTATTAATTTATTGCCGATTATTTCTAAAGGTATGGAGTCAGTAAATTCAGTTGGTGAGATATTATTGGCAGAGGATATAGAAAATAATAAAGGTAAGAAAAAAATTAAAAAAGTAAGTGGGGAATACGAATTTAAAAATATCGATTTTTCCTATGATAATAATAAATTAGTTTTGGATTCCTTTGACTTAAAGGTAAAAGCTGGTGAGACAATCGCTTTTGTAGGTGAGTCAGGTGCTGGAAAGTCTACGGTATTAAACCTAGTAATTGGTTTTATCAAACCGAGGAGGGGGCAGGTACTCCTTGACGGAAATGATTTAAGTCAAATCAACCTTAGAAGTTATCGCAAACATTTAGCTGTTGTACCTCAAACATCGATACTGTTCTCGGGTTCGATTCGTGATAATATTACATATGGTATGCCTTCTGTTTCAGAAGAAAAATTGCAAGAAGTCATACGTGCAGCAAACTTGTCTGAGTTTATTGGAAGTTTACCACAAGGTTTAGATACCATTGTCGGAGAGCATGGTGGTAAATTAAGCGGGGGTCAAAGGCAAAGAATTTCAATTGCTAGGGCTTTGATTCGAGATCCTAAAGTAATTGTTCTTGATGAAGCCACCTCTGCACTTGATAGCTTATCAGAAAAAGAGATACAAAAGGCATTAGACAATTTAACAAAAAATCGTACTACATTTGTTGTTGCTCATCGTTTGTCTACGATACGCAATGCAGATAAAATTGCAGTGATTCGTGGTGGTAAGTGTGTTGAATATGGAACGTATGAGGAACTTATGGCATTAAAAGGAGAGTTTTATCAGATGAGAAAACTGCAAATCGAGTAGATGATTATTTTATATGCCTTATTACTTTTACTATTGTTATTGTTAGGAGTTGTTTCGCACAAGTGTAAAAAGATCTGTCATTTATAAGGTATATTAAATATTAATAGCATTATAAAGAGTTACTAAATATTAATATTAATATTAATTAGAGAGGATGAAATCAATGAATAAAATTTATTATTGTTATCCGGATGGAAAACATAAGGTGTTAACTATGAGTTATGATGACGGAAAACAAGAAGACAGAAAATTAATTGAAATATTTAATCAGTATGGAATAAAGGGGACATTTCATTTAAACTATGGTTTGATGGATCAAGAGGTACGTATTAATAGGGAAGAAATAGCTTCCTTGTATGAGGGACATGAAGTTGCTGCTCATACCTATACGCATCCAACAATAGCTAGATGTCCAGACACTTTAGTTGCTAAGGAAGTTCTAGATGATCGAACTGGTCTTGAAACCTTGGTTTCTTATCCAGTAAGGGGATTGAGTTATCCGAATGGCTCATATGATGAGAGGATCAAAGGAATGCTTCCTCATTTAGGGATTAAGTACTCTAGAACGGTGAATAGTACAAATTCTTTTGTTGTACCAAATGATTATTTTGAATGGAATCCAACTTGTCATCATAATGAAAATTTATTAGAGCTTGGAAAAGAATTTATATCCTTGCAGAAGAAACAATATGTATATATGATGTATGTATGGGGCCATAGCTATGAGTTCCCTAGGGACAACAATTGGGAACTGATTGAAGAGTTTTGTAAGATGGTTGGAAACCGCGACGATATATGGTATGCTACTAATATACAGATTGTTGATTATATGGAATGCGTAGAACGCTTACAATATTCTGCAACTGGAGATAGAGTGTATAATCCGTCTATACAATCCGTCTGGCTATCAGTCAACGATGAGATTGTGGAAGTTAAGGGTGGAGAAAATAAATTATTAGGAGGAAACTTATGATACGTTTAGGTATCCGAGGCCATGATATGGAAAAGGTCTCATTTGAAAACTTGGTAAGTAATATTTCTAAGAAGGGATTTTGTTGTACACAATTAGCACTTAAGAAAGCGATTACTGAATTCAATGTGAATCGTGAAGCTATGACTCCTGGAATGGCAATGTACATTAAGAAAATCTTTGAACAAAACAATGTAGATATAGCAGTTCTTGGATGTTATTTAAATTTAGCAAATCCAGATCCAGCACAATTGTATGAAATTGTAAAGAATTATGAAGCACATATACGTT
>CAJJLI010000384.1 GCA_905192625.1 uncultured Clostridium sp.
AGGTAGATTGCGTGAAATAACCGCAAGTTACGCAGTTATATCGTTTCGAAAAGATAAATCGTGATTCCCTTATCGTATCCAAGGATTTAGATAAGAATAGTGGTAAAGAAACTACTAATGAGGAAACTAATAATAAAGAATATTCTCCATCTCTTAGTGAAACGGGCCATTCTATAGCTGGTAAGACTAATGTAGAAGATCAAGTAGCAAGTGATGCTAACTCAGAACTTGAGCTCATCAATAAAGATTTACTTGCATTTCTTGATGCAGAGACTTATCAGGATAAGTTAGAAATTTTATTTGCGATACGAAACAAAATTGATGATCGTCTGATGACGGATATTGAAATGTCACGTGACCTATCCGGCCACGAAGGCTCCATGGATGATCGTTTTTTACTCGTAAAAAACAATCTTGAAACTAGAGCAAAATTTGAGTCAAAAAGGCTTCGATAAGAGGGGGTAATAAATAGCATTAACACCGCTAATTAACGCTATTTTACTGATAAAAATGGCTTAATTCTTATACGAAAAACGCTTTCGTTTTACTGAAATTTTTGTGTATTTATCCGAAAATTTTTTTATACCGAAAAATTCCTTGCGATATTTAATTGGTGTTATATAATTAAGTTGTTGTTAAAACGTGACAAGGAAATCTTAAAATAGGAAATCTTAAATTATGATTTTAATTTGTGAATTTAATATGAGGTTATAAAATAGGAAATCTTTAATTAAGATTTTAAAATAGGAAATCTATGATATGAGGTTATAAATTAGAAATCTTTAATTAAGATTTTAAATTAAGAAATCTATGATATGAGGTTATAAATTAAGAAATCTTTAATTATGAGATCTTAGATTAAGAAATCTTAAACTTATAAATATCAAATTAGGACCTTAATAAGATAACTTGTGCAATGTAACGCTAAGGAGGATAATATCACATGGAAAAGTTAGAACAACTTTATGAAGGTAAAGCCAAAAAAGTGTACAAGACAGAAAACCCAGATGTATTAATCGTTGATTATAAGGATGATGCTACGGCATTTAATGGTGAGAAAAAAGGTACCATTGTTGGCAAAGGTGTGATTAATAACAGAATGTCCAACTATGTAATGCAACTTCTTGAAAAAGAAGGTGTTCCAACGCATTATGTTGAAGAGTTAAGTGATCGTGAAACAGCGGTAAAGAAAGTGGAAATCGTTCCTCTTGAAGTAATTATTCGTAACGTTTCTGCAGGAAGTTTTGCAAAAAAACTTGGTATTGAAGAAGGCAGAAAATTATTATGTCCTACCTTAGAATTTTCTTATAAAGATGATGCACTTGGTGATCCTATGATTAACTCCTACTATGCATTAGCGCTTGGTATTGCGACACAGGAAGAAATCGATACGATTACAAAGTATGCATTTAAAGTGAATGAAGTATTAATCAAATATTTTGATAGCATTGGAATTGAATTAATAGATTTTAAAATTGAGTTTGGAAGATACCATGATCAAGTGATTTTAGCAGATGAAATTTCACCAGATACTTGTAGATTATGGGACAAAGAAACTCAAGAAAAATTAGATAAAGATAGATTTCGAAGAGATTTAGGAAATGTTGAGGATGCTTATAACGAAGTATTTAAACGTCTTGGAATTGTAAAATAGAAGCAATCTATCAATGTATGTAACTAGTTACATATTCCATGCCGCTAGAAAAGGTTGTCTCACACCAATTATAGGAATCGTTTGAGGCAACCTTTTGTAATTCATGGAACGTAACACAGAAAGGAAATAATCATGACGACTAAAATCAGTGAATATATACCAGATGAATTACATGAAGAGAGTGGTGTCTTTGGCATCTATGATCTTGATGGAGAAGATGTTGCATCATCGATATATTATGGACTTTTTGCGCTACAGCATCGTGGGCAAGAAAGCTGTGGAATTGCCGTGAGTGATACATTTGGTCCAAAAGGGAAAGTTCAGTCTGTGAAGGGAATGGGACTAGTAAACGAAGTATTTACTACGGAAAGTATTGAGGGCATGCATGGAAATATTGGTGTTGGGCATGTGCGTTATTCTACAGCAGGTGCTAGTAATATAGCCAATACACAGCCTCTTGTGTTAAACTATGTCAAGGGTACTCTTGGGCTAGCGCACAATGGGAATCTTGTAAATGCGCTAGAGTTAAGAGAAGAGCTTGAATATACAGGTGCAATATTTCAAACGACAATTGATTCTGAAGTTATTGCATATCATATTGCTAGACAACGTTTAAATACGAAAACAGTAGAGGAAGCCGTTATTAATGCAATGGTAAAACTAAAAGGTGCATACTCTTTAATTGTTATGAGTCCGCGTAAGTTAATTGGAGCGAGAGATCCATTCGGATTTCATCCGTTATGTATTGGTAAACGAGATAATTCATATGTTCTTGCTTCTGAAAGTTGTGCACTGGATGCGGTAGATGCTGAATTTATAAGAGATGTTGAACCAGGTGAAGTTGTTACAATAACAACGGAAGGAATTTTCTCAAATCGTAGTTTGTGCCAAGATAAGATAGCACCATGCATTTTTGAATATATTTACTTTGCTAGACCAGATACTCATATTGATGGTATTAGTGTTTATAATTCACGAATTATGGCAGGTAGGATTTTAGCACAAACCGATCCAGTGGATGCTGATTTGGTTGTTGGTGTTCCTGATTCCGGGAATGCAGCAGCCATGGGATATGCGCAAGAAACTGGAATTCCATATGGTACTGCATTCGTTAAAAATAGTTACGTTGGGCGAACCTTTATCAAACCAAAACAATCCACTCGGGAATCAAGTGTTCGTATTAAGTTAAATGTATTAACAGAGGTAGTAAAAGGAAAAAGAATTGTTATGATTGACGATTCAATTGTTCGAGGTACTACATGTGCAAGAATTGTAAGTATGCTAAAAGCTGCTGGTGCAAAAGAGGTTCACGTACGTATCTCCTCACCACCATTTTTACACCCTTGTTACTTTGGAACCGATGTGCCATCGGATGAACAATTAATCGCACATAACAATACGGTAGATCAAATCTGTAAAATAATCGGAGCGGATTCCTTAGCATACCTATCCATTGATCGTTTGAGTGAATTGATCGGCGGAAGAAAAGGATATTGCGATGCATGTTTTACAGGAAATTATCCAATTGCGCCACCAAAAGAAGACATTCGTGGTGATTATGATAGATAACTCAAACCCCGCAGTATAAAGTTAGATCAATATTTGATGAATTCTGAATTTAGATTATCGATATTACCATGATGGAAACTTTTTCATCTCTGTTCCGATTCCTCATTTGGGAGCTATTAGCTTCACAAATTCGTCATAGTCACGTCGATGTAAAAGTTTTCATCATGGTAATTAATATACTGTTTTGACTGAATTTATCAAGTATAGTATAGATTTTGAAACTGCGAAG
>CAJJLI010000385.1 GCA_905192625.1 uncultured Clostridium sp.
GTTGAACTATAAAAATCGGTCTTACCGTTCTTTCTGTGTATTGTGTTCTTATATTTTTCAAGCTCGAGATAGTAATTTTTATGTAACATCTAAGTTCCTCCTAATAATTTCAAAGCACATTCGTCCGTTGTGGTATGGGCATTTCCAGGGTTCTACGATTGGTTGCTTACTACTCGGTTTTCCTTCATCGTCTAATTTCCAAAACCATTCCGAACCGCCCCGTTGATCCACAAGCTTCTCTTTTATGTATTGCCATAGATCCAAAACTGCTTGCATATATTCCTTCTTACTTTTATCTTTTTGATAGGCGTTTAAAAAACCAACTACGCCTTCGGCCTGAACCCACCAGATTCTCGATTTATCAGCGACTCCCTTCTCACACTCATTCCACAAGGAATGTTTATGATATGCTTTATCATAAATCTCTCGGACTAGATCAGATGTTATTTCACCCATGTCTGCTGTTATATTCGAATCCCCTAATATTTCACAGGTTCGATCTATTAACCAAGCAGTTTCAATGTCATGCCCGTAGGAATGAAGATCAAGTATGGATTCATAACGATAATTAAAAAATACTTCCTGACGATGTTTTGCACTATTATAAATCTTTTCTTTTATTGTACGTAATATCCACATCAAACATTGCCTTACTTCATTGTCTTTTGTAACACGATATAGTTCCGTATACGCTTCCATAACATGCAACAGTGTGTTCATAGTTTTTTCTGCATGAACCCCATTCTCTGATAGCTTTTCATTGGATACTGGCGTGAAATTTTTATCAAACGCTTCCATATATCCATATTCATCCTTACACTTTTTCTCGATCACCTGAAATAAAGATTTCGCCATAGAAAGAGCCTCCATGGACTTTGTTGCATCATAGTAGGAAGATAGCGCATAAATTCCAAATGCTAAATTATAGGTGTGTTTCGTACTATCACTTACACTCCCATCATAATTTAGCGACCAAAAAATTCCACCATTTTCAACATCATAGCAGTAATTTTTTAAAAATAGAAATGCATGTTCCGCATCTTCTAATAAAGCAGGTTCTTGTAATATCATGTATGCATTGGAGAAAAACCATAAGATTCTACTATTTAGGATGCAACCTTTCACCGCCATGGTATTGACATTTAAATCAAAATCCATAAACCCATAGTAGCCACCGTACTTAAAATCTTTCATTTGCTCCCAAAAAGGAATTATTTTAGCAGTTAAATGTTCTTTCACTTCTTGAATCATCAAATTCCCCACCGTTCCTTTCTATCATCCCTTTACTGCCCCCTGGGTAAGCCCACTATAAATTTGCTTTTGACATAAAATAAAGATAATCAACGCTGGTATTAATGTGATAATAACTCCTGCACAAATATAGTTATATTGATTTCCTAGTGGACCCGTAAACGTATACAAAGAAGTTGAAACCGTTACTAATTTAGATTTTGTTTGCAAATATAGATTGGCCATGTAATATTCATTGTAGGTACTTACACCTTTTAAGATCAATACAGTGATAATTGCAGGCTTTAGTAAAGGAAACAATATACGAAAAAACACGCAAAAATAACTTGCTCCGTCCATGATTGCTGATTCATCCAGCGAAACCGAAATATTTTCAAAAAACTGAAGAAATATATAAATGGAAATAACGTCGGTACCCATCATTAATATTATGTAACCTGCTATAGAATCAACTAAGTTCATATAAGTCATAATCCGATAAACCGTAACTTGTGTTGCTATTCCTGGGATTAAAGTCGCAAATAAAAACAAATTACGAATCAAGCCATTACCAGAAAATCTAAATCGATTTAAGATATATGCAAGCATCGAACCAATCATAATCGAACCGATCAGGACAAAGAACAAGATTATTATAGAATTTCGAAATGCAATGCCCATATTTGCCTTTTTAAACGCAGTTATGAAATTGTCAAAATACAACCAACTTCCCGGCATTTCCATAACATTTGTCTGCGCATATTCTGTTTCTGTTTTAAATGCAGTAATAACGCAGGATGCCACTGGCAACACTGCAATAAATGAGAAAAACGCTAGTGAGGCATATTTTATTATTGATAAAAGAGTATGAATCAATTTTTTCATGAAACGATTTCCTCCTTCTTACGTCTTTTCTCTTCTAGTTTTCTACGTCTTAAATCATTGTCTTCATTATCATTGAACACATATTTAAAAAATATTTTTTGTAATATGGTTGCGACAATAATAATCACCAACAAAACGACCGCCATCGCTGAAGCCAATCCTACCTTCTGACTGACATGTGCAATTTCATGCATTTTAACAAAATAGGTTGCAGTTCCATTCGCCCCACTGGTAACCACATAAGCAATTTCAAAAGCGTTTAGTGAGCCGGTAATAGATAAAATAACGTTCAATGCGATTATCGTTCTTATACTTGGTAATATAATATATTTAAATTGTTGCCATTTATTTGCACCGTCTAGACTTGCCGCTTCGTACAATTCAGCATCTACGGACATCATCGCACCTATAAACAAGACCATATTCTGCCCAAAATACCTCCAAACCGAAGCAGCTACCAAAGAAACATTATTGATGCTTTGATTTTTCAACCAGAACGGAAGATTTTCAAGATCTAATCCAATCCATTGAAGTACCGTATCAAAAACAAATCCTCTTGTATAAAAGAATTTAAAAATAAATCCTACTGCAATGCCATTAATTAAAAAAGGGAAAAACATTGCACCTTTAAAAAGATTCCCTCCTTTTACTCGAAAACTCAAAATCGTTGCTAAATATAATGCTATAAATAATTGCACAACAGAACCAGCCATATAATATAAACTTAGCCAAAGCGCTTTAAAGCAATCGTCTCTTGTAAATACTGCCTTATAATTGCTAGTACCAATGAAGGTTCGTTCTCCAATATACTTCATTCGATAAAAACTAAATTCAAACATCTTAAAAAACGGGAGATATGTAAAAACAAATAGTAGCAAAAGTGGTAACAACATAAAAGTTACAATAATGGTGGCTTTCTGGCCCTTCCTACTTCGAAACCACTTCGTAAATTGAAAAGACTGTTTTGGTTCTTTACTCATATACTCCTCCCTTTTCTAGTTTGAGCCAAGAAGTCCCACCTCTTGGCTCAAACCTAATTTCAATTATGTAATTATTTCTGTTCGATACCTAAACTTAGCTGTGTATCTGACCACTTCTTATTCCACTCAGCCATAATATCATCAAAAGACTTATCACTATTGGATGCATGCTCAATAATTGATTGAACTTTTGCATTACCGCCAGCATTGATGTTTAATTCAGATTCAGCATTAATTTGATTTAAAAGTGTTTCTTCACCTTCGCGTGCCGACGCATCTGAAACCAATTCCATTCCATCAAATGCCGCTAATGTGTCTGGATATTTAGCACCTTTTTCAATTGGAAT
>CAJJLI010000386.1 GCA_905192625.1 uncultured Clostridium sp.
CACGGAACAGGTAAATGTTGGTGCGAAAGCATTTCGAAAACATTTATGCTGTTCTTTTTTTATTTTAAACATTTTCTAAACCACCTTGGAAAAGGTACACAGGAGTCTCCTCCTCCCCCTGTTCGTCAGCGGGACGCTTACGTGAGTATCATTATCTTCAACAATTATCTCTTTGCCTAAAGTTTCCATGCTTTAGTCGCAACTTTTGGTTTATCGCTCCTTCAAATCTAAGAGATCTTGGCGCCAAAAGTTGCCTGCTACTTAATCACTGAAAAGAATTTAGAAAATGGGCTATTTGGTTATCAATGAGCAATAAAAGAACGAAAGCGTTCCTTTCTAAAATAGTTTTACCAAATTTTTTTCAGAATATATATAAGTACAGCCTAGAATGACACATATTGAAAAGTAGTTGATCCGAAACACAAAGACTAGTGATTCTAAAAGAACAGTATGTCTCCTTCCTTCAATTAATTGTTAGTGATTGAAGACACCACTGGATTCATTTATCGTTCATTTTGATTTTCTTCTATATTGATAATAGCCCCTATATACTCGCTCAACATTAACATGAGTATCATCGTGCATCCTCTTAAGATAGTTGCTTTGCAAATTACTATAAGATATTGATATTAGCTTTTCTTTCACCAAGTATTCATAAATAGTTTTTGATCTAGTTGGGATACCTTTTTCTTTTAAAAAAGAAGCTATATATAACGAAATAATGTCATAATTATTCTTATATTTTTGGTAATCATTCTCTCTTACATATTCTTCATAAACTCTCTCTTGTGAAACTTTCTTGTCGTATTCAAATCTTTGATTCTTTAACAGAACATATTCTTTTGATAAAGCAACAATTTCATCCATGATTTCTATTAGACGAGCTTCTATTTCTCTACTTCCCATATCACTTTCACCTCTAAATAGTTAGGCTGTGCTCTTTCCAAGAATTAAAATAGTTTTGTCTATATTCTTTTGGAGATAACCCGGTTTCCTTTTTAAAAAAAATAGTAAATGCACTGGCGTTAAAGAAACCAGCTTTCTCACCAATCTCAAAAATTTTTTCATCTGTCGATTCCAACAAATTTTTCGCTAACGTAATTTTGATATCATTAATTAAATCCTGAGGCACTTTATTTAATTTGTTCATACAAAAACGATTTAAAGTTGGTTTGGACATGTGCATAAACTCTGCCAAGTCACTAACGGTCACATTTCCAGATAAATTCTCTTGTATGAATGCTATTAACTTAAATATTTCAAAGTATTCTTTTAGCGTAGAAAGATTCAATCGAAATGTCTTTCTTATTATCATTTCGATAGCGGGATTCACTACATACGTTCGATCTCTCGTTTCAAACCTTGTAAAAAGTAACTGAATTAAGCTAGATAACTCTTGATTGATTATCAGATCAATCTTTTGAATATAATTTGAAGAAGGCTTACAAAATAAATTCAACTCGACAATAATGATTTGATTCATTAAGCTCTGCGAAATGTAATGGAAGATCATATGTGATTCTATCAGAATTATTTCTACCTCAGATTTCTCCATATACAGTCCTTTCTTCGTCAACAGGATAGCCCAACCATTTGCGCCATGATCATTTGGAGAATAGTTATTACCATTTGTATAATAGATATTTTTGATTTCTATCATTCTTTTCACCCTCCTACTTTATGCTACTCACTTTATTTGTAAAAGTTGTCATATTCTGTACGTATTCATCAACTTCTTAATTCACTTTTATCATAAAGTATAAATAAGTAAAACGTTTTCAAATAATAATGATTAAAACCGCAAAATTATTGATTCAAATTACAAATTATTATTATCACTTCTAAATATTTCAATCCATCAATGCTAAATTATCAGCATATAATTTTTCTTTTTAAGCGATTCAATATACAATCCAAATTTCAGTAAAATATATCACTTATTAAGAAATAACACCGATAAAAAACTCTATAAACGAATTAAAAATAACTATTTAATATAAATAACAAAATTTCATATCTTCTCACGAAGTCCTGCCAAAATACTTTTTAATAATCAAAATGTCACCTAACTTTTTCGAACGCCTAACCTCCTCTTTATAAGTGTTAATTGATGCCTTTGGAGACACAGATCCTAATTTTTTCTTTTTACTTATTTATTGAACTTCTTTAACCTTTATATGGCGGTTTTCGAGTAAACCTTCAAAATTTTCTAACCTAATAAGAAAAAGTCATCACTAATGCGATGATTTATCCTGATCCCAATAGAAAAATAATAGATAAGAATACCCATACAAAAGAAATATTACTAGTTTCCTACGGATTTGAATCATATGAGTAATTGAGAACCAGGCCCTTTCTTGATCATCAATTGTTCAATGTGGAAAAGCAAAAAATCTGGGCCAGATTGATGTTCAATCTGACACAGATTTTATTTTGCACAACTAATCAATCTTTAATGACTAAGGTTTTTTTAATCATGTATTAAAATTAAATCTACTCATTATTACATATCTAGGAAAATCTTTCCCTTACTGAAAAAGCTATTCCTGCATTAATTGTAAAGTCCTTGTTTATGCTTTATGAAATCAAGAAATATAAAATTTTGAGTCCACGCTAAGCAAAGTCCCATTTTAAAATGTTCTTAGTTTACATTTCATATTCTTCCACCACTAACTTTCAAGAAAATAATTATTTCCTCTTTCTACTGATATCAAGAGATATTAAATATCATTGAATTTTCCGTTTTCATGCTTAAATTATAGCCACATAACTCTTTGAAATAGGTTCGATAATCATTCTCGGTGATTCGAATGATTTCATTACTTGAAAATTCTTGAATTTTACACAATTCCACTAAAAGATTCAACTTTGCATCAATCCCCAGTATTTCTGGAAGATCTTGCCAAAATGTTGTTTTTGAAATATTATCAGTCAGCTCTATCAGTCTAACTATCTGTTTATTGATATACTCTCGAATTTCTTCTGTATCTCTGCGAGACTCATCCAATTCTTGCCAGAAATAGTTAGTATAATCTTTTTCTGTTGTGAATAGAAGCATGTTTATTTTCCTTTCCAAACATTTAAATGTTATATTTGGTACATTCTAGCTACGCATTATTTTAATTCTTTTCACTGCCATCATTATGGTCTGTATCCTTTTAAAGAAACTATACATGACTAAAAATATTTTTTTCGTACAGTAATCAGGTGGATATCATATACCCTTAGACATGTAAAATAACACTGAAACTTAGTCAGAACCTCTCACCTATCATCTTAATTGACTTAAATTAGCTTAAGCAACTGTAACGATTGTTTACTGTATTCTTATGGATTAATTTTTTTTGTTAGAGAATTTACTTATTTGGTCTCCTATCACTATGCAATCTTCTTAAGTTGCTTTCTTATTCTTATAAAAAAAAAAAAGTCGT
>CAJJLI010000387.1 GCA_905192625.1 uncultured Clostridium sp.
ATCCAAAGTTTATCACTGTAATATAATTGAAAATATTCATAACAACGTCCATATTATATTCAATCAAAAATAGGTCAACACCATCATCAAATACCTTAAGTAATATTTTAATAAAATCCACTCTTTCACTTGGATTTAGTCCTGCTGCAGGCTCATCTAAAAATAATAATTTAGGAGAAGTCATAATTGATCGGCCAAGTTCAGTTAACTTTTGCTGCCCGTACGCTAGGTTCTTAACGGTCTCATCTTTATATTTGTACATACCGATGTAATCAAGTACCTCTAATGCTCTTTCTTCGGCTCTTCTTTCTTCTGCCTTCGCTGACTTTGGATTTACCAAAAATTTAAAAATATTGTCCGTCATTTGTGCTTGCATACCGACCATAAGATTTTCTTTTACCGTCATAGAACCGAATAGTTTAAGATTCTGAAAGGTTCTTCCAATATTTTTACTAGCAATCTCATGTAATACCAAACCACTAATCACTTCGTCACGAAATTTAATCGAACCAGAAGTAATTGGTAGTGCACCAGTACACATATTAATGGTCGTACTTTTTCCAGATCCGTTTGGTCCGATCAAAGAGTGAATCGTACGTTCTTTCATCGTAAAGGAAAGATTATTTACAGCCGTTAGACCTGAGAATTTTTTTGTTAAATTTTCTACTGTTAATATATTAGCCATGAACTTTCTCTCCTTTCTTTGTTACTCTTTTTTGATTAAAGAAACTAATCACACCATTTGGTCTAAAAAGAATAATAAGTAGCACTATAATACTAAAAACAATCCAATACCAGTTTCCAAGGAAACGAAGTTTTTCCGGTAAAATGGTACATACAACTGCACCTAAAATTCCTCCTGGTACAGAACCAATGCCACCAAGCATCATCATAACGATAAACGTTGTTGATAAGTCAAAGGTAAATACGGATGGTGTGATAAATTCCATATGTACTGCATATAAAGATCCAGCAACACATCCATAGATCGCTGCTAATGTAAATGCCATTATTTTAGGTTTCGCAATATCAATACCACAAGCTTGAACTGCTTCATAGTTATCGCGAATTGCTTTAAATAATCTTCCCCACTTGGAATATGTAATACGATAAGCAATAACTGCCATGATGATAACAAATACTAAGAATAAGTAATATACCTGTAATTTATCCTCAATTACATGTCCACCGATAGAGAAGGATGGAATATTACGAATACCCATGATTCCGTTTGTAAATTTTAAGTTGCTAATTAAAATACGAATAATTTCAGCAAATCCAATGGTTGTTAAAGCTAAATATACACCTTGGATTCTAAGGGATGGAAATCCCAAGCCGATTCCAATGATTAGTCCCATTATAATAGAAGCGATAATGGTTAACCATGGTGAAATTCCTGCCTTGGTTGTTAATAATGCCGTCGTATAGGCACCAACTGCGAATATTCCCGCTGTACCAAGATTCATCTGTCCAGTCAAACCTGTAATGAAATTTAATCCTAGTACTACAATTATATTAATGAGAGCCATAATAAAGATGCCTCTATTATAATTATCTGTTACTAAAAGTGGAACTATGATTGCAACTAAAATTGAAATCATTGTAATAGATATTTTTTTCATTTTATCAGTCATCTTACCCCTCCTTAAGCCTTATGTCCAAGAATACCGCTTGGCTTAACTAACAAAAATACGATTAATAAAAGGAACGATACCGTATCTTTGTAAATACCAGGAACCACCAAAGTGCTTAAAGATTCAAGTACACCAATTAGGATACCGCCAACAATACCACCTGGTAAATATCCAAATCCACCTACTACACCTGCAGCAAATCCTTTTAATCCAATCATTCCTGTCATATCACCTTTTAATTGGAACAAAGGAATAATTAATATACCAATAATCGCACAAATAACAGCTGAAATTCCCATTGTGATTGCAGAAGATTTATCTACATCAATCCCCATATAAGCAGCCGCTTTTTTATTTTGAGATACGCATCTCATTGCGGTTCCTACTTTGGTTTTATTTAAGAATATTTGAAGTGCTGCTACTAATACTGCAGCTACTGCAATAATAACTAGATATGTTTTACTTATAACCAATTCTCCAAGTTGAATCGTACCTTGTAACCAATTCACCATAGGGATTGGATTGTTACCCCAAATAATACTTACACCCTCTGTAATAATACGACCTAACATAATCGTACCAGTAACTGAAAATACCAGTGGTAAATTTCTTAATGGTCTCATCAAGAAATAAGAAATTGCTACACCGATAAAGAACGTTGTTACTAACATGAATATAACTGCAACTGGTGTATCCAAATGATTTCTTACTACAAACTGAGCTCCAAATATGTAGGCTCCAAGCAAAATCAATCTTTCGTGAGAGAAATTTAATAATCCCGACGCATTCCAGATAATCGTATATTCAACACTAACTAATGCATAGATAAAACCCATTGCTAATCCACCTATGATCAGCTGTAAAATAATTTGCCCCATAGCTTACCTCCGCGGCATCTACAATGAAAGCTTAGCTTCCATTGTAGATGAACTTAACTTTTTATTAATAACCACTTTCTTTAAGTTTCTCAACTAAAATAAATACACATTTACCATCGTCTTGTTTTTGCGCTTGTATTATAGATGTTTCATGCACTAAGCACCCAAATTCATCTGTTGTTAAGTTTCCTAACGGAGCAACAAAATCTTTCATTTCATACATAGCATTTTTAATAGCTTCACGGTCTGTATCACCAGCATTTTCAATTGCTTGTGCTAACATTTTTAACGCACCATAGTAACTTGCAGCCCAGTCTCCAAGAGGTTTAACACCATAAGCTTTTTGGAAATTTTCTACGAATGCTGCAACTTCAGGAGTAGGGTCTTCAGCAGTTAAATCCGCCGCTGCATATTTACCTTCTGTAACTTCAGCAGGGAGTGAGTCAAGTACGTCTTGTCCACCAAAACCTGAGTTCATGATAACTGGTTTGTCAAAACCAAGTTCTGTTGTCTGTCTAGCAACGATTGGACATACATTGGATGACCAAGCAATAAGTGCATCTACATTTTCTTGTTTCATTTTCATAATCTGTGATGTTAAATCCTGATCCGTAGCATTGTGATTCGCTTCTACATACTCGATATTGTTATCTTTGCAATATTGAACCATAATGTCTTTACCACCAACACCAAATTCATCGTTGATGTATAAGATACCGATTTTCTTAGCTCCAAGAGTTTCTGTAACAAATTTAACCGCTGAATTAACTACTACAGTATCATTACATCTTACTTTGAACATGTACTCATTACCAAGCTCTTTTAATTGTGCTGAAGTACCTCCTGTGAAATAAGGAAGTTTGTAGTCTTCTACTGTATTCGAAACAGCAATTGCATTTGTTGATGTATGTGGTCCA
>CAJJLI010000388.1 GCA_905192625.1 uncultured Clostridium sp.
TATTCCTTTGGCGCAAGGAGCTACCTTTGAGCCAGAGTTATCAAAAAAATGCGCAAAAATAGCAGCAAAGGAATCTGCCGTTTCTGGAGTCCATGTTACTTTTGCACCAATGGTTGATTTAGTTAGGGATGCTAGATGGGGAAGAGTAATGGAATCCACTGGTGAGGATACAAAGTTAAACAGCGACTTTGCAGCTGCAATGGTAGAAGGATTTCAAGGGAATCATGTAGGAGAGGAATACCAAATTGCAGCTTGTGTGAAGCATTTTGCAGCATATGGTGCTCCAACTGCTGGTAGAGAATACAATACGGTAGAACTTTCAGAGAATACCCTAAGAGGGTATTATTTACCAGCCTATGAAGCAGCCATAAAAGCCGGAGTGGAAATGGTAATGACATCATTTAATACCTTAAATGGAGTTCCTGCTACTGGAAACCAATGGCTTATGAGAAATGTATTAAGAGATGAGATGGAATTCGATGGTGTCTTAATATCTGACTGGGCAGCCATTGAAGAATTGATATATCATGGTTATGCAAAGGATCGAAAAGAAGCAGCAGGTTTGGCCATGAATGCGGGTGTAGATATTGATATGATGACAGGAATCTATAGTAAAAACCTTGCTTCTCTTATCGAAGATGGTACCGTGAAGGAAGAAATATTAGATGAGGCAGTTCTTCGTATACTTCAATTGAAAAATAAATTGGGTTTATTTGAAAATCCATATAAAGATGCAGATGAGGAAAAGGAAAAAGAAATTATATTATGTGAGGAACATAGACAGGTTTCTTTAGAAGCAGCAGAAAAGTCTTTTGTTTTATTAAAGAATGAGGGAATTCTTCCTATAAATAAGAAAGAAAAGGTAGCATTCATTGGTCCATTTGTTCATGAAAAGGAAATTTACGGTACCTGGTCCATGCTTGGAAGACCAGAAGATACAGTATCAATAGCAGATGCTGCACAAAAATATAGAGTGGACTATGAGGTGACATTTGCCAAAGGATGTGACATTCTTGGTGAAGAAGATATCAATTTAATTCCTGAGGTTCATGGTAAAGCGATGAAACTAGAAGATCAGGAGACATTGATAAAAGAGGCAGTGGAAGCAGCAAAGAATGCAGATAAGGTAATATTAGCATTAGGGGAACATCGTCGTATGTCCGGTGAAGCTGCCAGCAGAGCAGAGTTAACATTGCCGAAAGTGCAAGAAAGATTACTCCATGCTATCTATGAAGTAAATCCTAATATCGGGGTAATACTTTTTACTGGCAGACCTTTGGATTTACGCTTAGTATCAGAAAAATCCCAAGCAATATTAAACGTGTGGATGCCTGGAACAGAGGGTGGCAATGCGATTCTTAATGTTCTTACTGGAAAAGTGAGTCCTAGCGGAAAGCTACCTATGAGTTTCCCATATTGCGTAGGTCAAGTACCAGTTCATTACAACGAGTATTTTACCGGTAGACCTTATGATCCAAAAAGCGGTGGAAAAGAATATCGTTCAAATTACAGAGATATTCCAAATACTCCTCTTTATCCTTTTGGCTATGGACTTAGCTACGCAAAGTTCCAATATTCTGACCTTAAGTTAAGTAAAGATACAATGCAGGAGGGAGAAACTCTAGATGCATGTATTACGATTAAAAACGAAGGCGAATATGGGGGAACTGAAACTGTTCAACTCTATATCAGAGATTGTGTTGGAAGCGTAGTTCGTCCAAGAAAAGAACTTAAAAGTTATCAGAAGGTGGAGTTGCAACCTGGTGAAGTGAAATGTGTAACTTTTAAAATCACGGAAGAAATGTTGCGATTTTATAAGGCGGATTCAACCTTTGGTAGTGAAAAAGGTGAGTTCCATGTATTTATTGGTACCGATAGTAGTACGGAAGAATATGTATCGTTTGAATTAATATAGGGGATGTAGATATGGACAAAATCAAATTACTTGCTGTAGGTAATAGCTTTTCAGAAGATGCGCTATATTATTTAGATGACGTGGCAAAAGCCGATGGCATAGAAATGAAGGTAGTAAATCTATATATTGGAGGCTGTTCTTTAGAACGTCATTGGAGTAATATTTTAACCGAATCGAAAGACTATTTATATGAAACAAAGGGACAATCAACGGAGCGCTACGTATCCATAAATGAGATTCTGAAAGAAGAAAAATGGAATTATATTATAACACAGCAAGCCAGTCATGACAGTGGTGTTGAAGAATCCTATTTTCCTTATTTAAATCACTTGTTAGACTATTTTAAATCCAACTGTCCAGAGGCGGAATATTTATTACATAAAACTTGGGCATACGAAATTGATAGTAATCACAGTGAGTTTGGAAGATATCATTGCAGTCAGCTGGAAATGCATGAAAAATTAAGCAAATGTTATGATATGGCATCTGAAAAAACAGGTATGAGATTGATTCCCAGTGCAGATGTAATTCAAAGAGTTAGAAAAAAGTCACCATTTCGTTATGAGCTTGGAGAAAAATCACTTTGTAGAGATGGGTATCATATGGATATGATCTATGGCAGATATCTGTTGGCAGGAGTTATATATACCTTTCTTTTTGGACGGGATATTAGGAAAAATAGTTTTGTTCCAAAAGGTGCGGATATAGAAACTTTAAATGTGATAAAACGATGCATTTGTGAAGAATTTAATATGTGATAGTGTTATTAGTTCAATACGATTTTATGAAAACTTTTATAAATAAATAGATTTTTGGCTCTAATGTCATTTTGTTGGTGTAGGTGCGTTGCACCTGTACCAACGATGATGTTAGAGCTTTTTTTTTGAATTACAATTTTTGGTATAATAATCCTATGAAACAAATATGGATGAAGTTAATAGGGAGTTGAGTTATAAGGGTTGCAGAAGTACTATCATTAGCAACCCTTTTTTTACGTTGAATGGTCCTTTTCAAGAATCCCAAGAATTGATAAAATATAAAAAGAGGACATTTATGTATTTTATTTTCATGTCATCCGTTCTGTTTACAACTCAGGAGTTGCCTGCATTCAGGGAAAAAGGTAACCACGCTGAACTAACATTGTGGAGTGCTTTGCCTTTATATTGTACATAAAAGTTTGACTAAAAAATGGCTATAATAATTTTAAGGAGAATGAGAATGATATTTAGAGATTATGTAAAAGAGGATGAGGAAGGTTGGATAAGATGCAGAGTTATATCATTTTTAGATTGTTCCTATTTTGATGATATTAAAAAAGAAAAAGAAACTTATGAGAACCCTTCAATCAGTTTAGTTGCAGAAGAAAATGGTATAATCGTGGGATTCATTGATGTTGAGTATGAGACATCTATAGGTGATGTTTGCTATATAAAAGGTGACATAGGTGCTACTATATGGCATTTGGGTGTTTTACCAGAGTATAGGAATAAAGGAGTT
>CAJJLI010000389.1 GCA_905192625.1 uncultured Clostridium sp.
GCCGAAGCCGAGTTCAAGGCCTTGGCACGTGCGCTTCGTTTCGCCATCGAGTCGAATCCTGCTTCTAAATCTCTTTGGATATAGATATCAAGGAACGTTGACGTACGACCAAGACTCATTGCAGCTCCATTTTGTTCTTTTACAGCAGCTAAATATCCAAAGTATAACCATTGAATGGCTTCTTTTGCATTGGATGCTGGTTTAGATATATCATATCCATATACTTCACCAAGTGCTTTTAATTCAGAGAGTGCTCGGATCTGTTCGGATAGCTCTTCTCTTAATTGAATATTTTCTGCAGTCATAGTGCTTACCGTACCGGATAACTGAGCTTTCTTATCTTTTATTAATAAATCTGTACCATAAAGTGCAACTCTTCTGTAGTCACCAATAATACGTCCTCTACCATATGCATCTGGCAAACCAGTAATGATTGCAGATTTTCGAGCGAGTTTCATCTCATCTGTATAAGCATCAAATACACCTTGGTTATGTGTCTTACGATAATCTGTGAAAGTGCGAACTACTTCCTCATCTACTTCATATCCATTCTCGTGGCATGCGTTTTGTGCCATACGAATTCCACCGAACACATGCAAAGAACGCTTGAAAGGTTTATCTGTTTGAAAACCTACAATTTGTTCTTTCTCTTTATCTAAATAGCCAGGACCATGAGATATAATTGTTGAAACAATCTTAGTGTCCATATCAAGAACCCCACCTTCTTCTCTTTCCTGCTTTGTTAATTCCATAACTTGAGCCCAAAGCTCTTTTGTTGCAGTCGTTGGGTTAGCTAAAAATGACTCATCCCCATCGTACATAGTATAATTATTGTGGATAAAATCTCTGACATCGATTGAAGAGTTCCATTTTCCACCTTGGAAGCCCTTCCATTCATTTCTTTCATCTATTGTCATGTTAATCCTCCTTCTGTTGCACAACTTCATGGTAATAGAATTATGTCATCTGTTGTCACTCAATTCTATGTCATAATTATAACGAACTAAATCTTCTTTCACAAGGGTATAAATATTAGAAAATTATCAATAAAAACAATATTTTTTTATTAATAATAGTTATCATTCCTAATATATGCTAAGTCTTTTCACATTTCCACTAAATTATTCCTATTTTTCGCCGTATGATTGGTTAATATTTTCCTTATACTAAATTAAAATCATTTCACATTTTTGAAGCATTAAAGGTTGAGTGAACAACTTTCCTGTGATATAATGCATAGGTGTATTTGTTGAAAAGTTTACTTGATTTATACATGGGATTGAACTTAAGAAAGGAAATATCAGATGAAAATCGGATTTGACAACCAAAAATATTTAAAAATGCAATCGGCACATATTATGGAACGTATTAGCAAGTTTGATAACAAATTGTACTTAGAGTTTGGTGGTAAATTATTTGACGATTACCACGCTTCTAGAGTACTTCCAGGCTTTGCTCCTGATAGCAAACTTAAGATGTTATTAGAACTAAAGGATCAAGCTGAAATCGTTATTGCAATTAGTGCAATTGATATTGATAAAAATAAAGTTAGAGGTGATTTGGGTATCACCTATGATTTAGATGTTCTTCGTTTAGTTGATGCGTTTCGTAATAAGGGCTTATACGTTGGTAGTATCACAATCACTCAATACTCAGGACAAGAAAGCGCAGACACTTTTAAGAATAAATTAGAACAGCTTGGTTTAACTGTTTATGTTCATTATTTAATACCTGGCTATCCAAACAATATTCCACATATCTTAAGCGATAAGGGTTATGGAAAGAATGATTATATTCAAACTTCAAGACCACTTGTAGTTATCACTGCACCAGGACCTGGTAGTGGTAAAATGGCAACTTGCTTATCTCAGTTGTATCATGAACACAAAAGAGGTGTAAATGCAGGATATGCAAAATTTGAAACATTCCCAATCTGGAATCTTCCACTCAAACATCCGGTAAATTTAGCTTATGAAGCAGCAACCGCAGACTTAAATGACGTTAATATGATTGATCCATTCCATTTGGATGCATATGGCGTAACTACAGTAAATTATAACCGTGATGTTGAAATCTTCCCTGTATTAAACACAATATTTTCAAATATCTATAACGAAAGTCCATACAAATCACCAACGGACATGGGCGTAAATATGGCTGGTAACTGCATAATCGATGATGAAGCTTGTAAAAATGCATCCAAACAAGAAATCATCCGTCGCTATTATCAAACCTTAACCAATGTATTAGATGGTACTGCACAAAATGAAGAAGTATACAAACTTGAATTATTATTAAATCAAGCAGGCATCTCAACAAAAGATCGTAAAGTTGTTGCTGCGGCCAATGAACGTGCGGAAGAAAGTGAAGGCCCTTCTGCTGCGATTGAATTGTCTGACGGTACAATAATTACTGGTAAGACAAGCAATCTTTTAGGAGCTTCTGCTGCACTACTCTTAAATGCCTTAAAAGCATTAGCAGGTATTGATCATGATACTCACGTAATCTCTCCAGCGGCCATTGAACCAATTCAGAATTTAAAAATTTCTTATCTTGGTAGTAAGAATCCGAGACTTCATACAGATGAAGTGTTGATTGCATTATCCATTAGTGCAATGCATGATAAAGTTGCAAAATTAGCATTAGAACAACTTCCTAAATTAGAAAACCTTGAAGTACATTCTAGTGTTATCCTCTCAGAAGTTGATATAAAAACCTTCAAAAAGTTAGGAATTCATTTAACTACCGAAGCTACTTATGAGAGTAAGAGCTTATATCATTAATAAATATAATAAATCCAATAGCTGTTTCATAATTACTGAGGTATATTTATGAAACAGCTATTTTTTTGTGATATTTTGAAACATTTCATGCAGATTTGTCAGCTAAAAATTTGCTAATAAAATTCTTATTTGAAATCTTCATAAGTTAGTAAGATTTTTTATTATGACGTTATATTTTACATAAACTTTACACAAGCTATAAGTTAACCTTACAATTGTACTTTAGACTACAATAGCTTTCGTTTAACTTAAGCATAAATTTTTATTAATTTGAGCAAAGGAGTATTCCAAATGGATATCTTTTCAATTTTTTCATTATTTGGTGGACTTGCCCTTTTTCTTTATGGAATGAATATTATGAGTTCTGGATTGGATAAGGTTGCAGGTGGAAGGTTAGAACGTATTCTAGAAAAATTAACCTCAAATCCACTAAAAGCTGTAGCACTCGGTGCTGTAGTAACCGCTGTGATACAATCATCATCTGCAACAACTGTTATGGTTGTAGGTTTTGTAAATGCCGGTATCATGAAACTTTCTCAAGCAGTAGGTATTATTATGGGTGCCAACTTAGGTACAACTGCGACTGCCTGGATTTTAAGTCTTTCTGGACTTGAAGGTGATAGT
>CAJJLI010000390.1 GCA_905192625.1 uncultured Clostridium sp.
CTACATGAAGCAGAAGCTGATGATATGACGAAATAAAATTCTCCATTTCTAAAAAGAGTTCTTGAAGTGACACCAATTGTTGTAAAACAAACAATTTAATCCGTTTATTGACCATAAAGTTACTCTGATTATGTAACTTATTGACCTTAAAGTTGCTATTACTATGTAACTAATAAAGTAAAGATTTTATTCGATGTGTATACCGCTTTGTATACTCAAAATTGCAATAATTAAATGAGATTAGGTAGGGGAAAACAGCAATTCACTACCTAATCTTTGTATCAAAAATATGGGATACTCATATTGCATTGAAGTAGTCTATATTTCTAAGTTAATATTCCATATAGTTTATATTCAAACAATCTTTACTATCTTGTTCTTGATCCAAAAAATCCATATACGCTTTAAAACAATCAACAGAACAAGCGACGGTATGCCAATTTAAACCCATTGATTTATCACAAGCATCACATGCATAATATTCTGCATTACAGTTTGGATTTTTACAGACGTGGTTCGGTTTATTCATAATTCTCCTTTAAGAAACAATGCAGTTAGTGGTGTACCAGCACTCCAGTAATAAGCTCTGTTCTCAAGTATTCTCATTAATTCCGATTTTTATTAATCATACATAACAATTGGTTACCTAGTAAACACATAAAACAAGCTTCTAATTACTTTTAACATAAGAGTAACTAAATTTATTTTAAGCTTCAAGACGAAAAAAGAATCCAAACAACCAAATAAGGAAGGTCATATGGATTCTATAAGATGTATTTTATAAAGTTCTTTTAATAAATACAATTAAGATTACACTTTATTATAGTTCGTATTTCTCAATAGCTTTTCTGTAAAATTAACATTGAAAAAATGAATAATCGGTCCTAAACCAAACGCCGATACTAGCGTTCCTAACCCTACAATTCCACCAGTTAAATAACAAACTACTGCGCAGAATCCATC
Source organism: uncultured Clostridium sp. (assembly GCA_905192625.1). GTDB lineage: Bacteria > Bacillota > Clostridia > Lachnospirales > Lachnospiraceae > Lachnoclostridium. The sequence continues at coordinate 964 of CAJJLI010000390.1, forward strand.
GTTAGACATTCTTAGCCAAAAGTAAGGAATTTTAGGAAAACGATCTTTTAATATCAGTGATAAACTGTCATATGGAGCAACCCCAACGTTAGGTGTCTGGTAAAGTGATACACCTAGACTGCATACGATAACACCAAGACAAACCGTTAAAAGCTTTTGCCATACTAATTCAGGCACCCCAATATAATTAACCCAAATATGATAAAAAAAGCTCACAAAATATCCTACCAGAAACATATTTATTAACGTTCCAATTCCAATCAACTTTTTACCAAAAAAATATTCAATCATAAATAAAGGTAGATTAAATAAAATTAAAAAAGTTCCGTATTGAATACCTACTTGATCGGACAATGCCATTATCATACCACTAAACGGATCATTTCCCCAACCTGACAACTTAAAAATACTAACTCCTATTCCCAATACTACATTTCCGATAAACATAATTACCAATCTTTTACTACCAACTCGTTTAAAATAATCAACTAGCATCGTTCTTACCTTTTCCGTTCTTATGTATTTTTGCTATCTTTATGTTTATATATTGATTATACAGTTTTTGGAGATTATTACAATGAAAATATTGATGAAATAGTAGATATTTACAAAAAATATTGATGAAATAGTAGATATTTACAAAAAATATTGATTTACATTATGATAACAATCAGAATTAAAGTTGAATTAAATATATAATTAAAAATTATAAAGAAAAAAATAAAATCACCATCTGTATTTAATATTTTTCATACGAAATACAAATGGTGATCAGTTTAAATTATATAAATTTATAAAGCAATGTCAGTTAAGCAATCGCTGCTTTGTAAAGATCATTTGCATGGTTCCAATTAACAACTGCAAACCAATTATCGATATAATCCGCTCTTCTATTTTGATATTTTAGATAGTAAGCATGCTCCCATACATCCATCGCTAAAATTGGCACGAGACCGTCCTGTAAGACACTATCCTGATTTGGAGTCGACGCAATCACCAAATCTTTATTCTCATCTAAAGCTAACCATGCCCAACCAGAACCAAATCTGCCCAAACCTGCTGCTTTAAAATTCTTTTTAAACTCATCAAAGGAACCAAACTTTTTATCTAATGCATCTTTTAGTTCATTCACTGGTTCACCAGAACTATTTGCACTCATTCCTTCAAAATAAAGTCCGTGGTTATAAACACCACCACCATTATTTCTTACGGCAGTTCTTATATTTGTTGGTAATTCATCCAAACGACGAAGCAAATCTTCTAGGGACCAGGAATGATAGTTTGCATCTCCTTCCAACGCTTTATTTAAGTTATCTACATAAGTTTGAACATGCTTACCATGGTGAATTTGTACAGTCAGTGCATCTACATAAGGTTCTAAAGCATCATATGCGTATGGTAAAGCTTCTAATTTAAATGGATAATTTTGATTGTTCATATAAGTAACCTCCTTTAGGTTAACCTCTACTACTTTTAAGTAGTTATGGTTTCAAATGTTTATAGTTGAATTATTACTGTTACATTGCCATGTGATAAGTTTTTATTTTATGCTTATCTTTTTATTTTATATCTTTGTCTTCTAACTTCCATCTTTTATCTTTTATCTTTCATCTTTTGTATTTTGCATTTTGCATTTTGCATTTTGCATTTTGCATTTTTCTTTTGTCTTTGTTTTTTATGTTGATTTAAATTTTGAAGATTCATATGATTTATGAATGTTCTCTTGTATTTTGCTTTGAATTTTATCGCATACTTTTTATGTTTTGCTAATTTCATGATTATTATTCGGTTAGCTTTAACTAACTTAACTGAATCATAACACATATTTCCAAACAATGCAATACCTAATTAATAATGATTATTATTTTCATAATTATATAAAATATACAGTTTCACTTAAAGTAATATAAAATAAATAAAAAACAAATAATAAAAAAACAGACTTTAATCATCCATTAACCCTTTAAACGTAGGTGTTTCAGAGGCTTTGCCATTACGATAATAAATACGTCTTTGTAGCTTAAACAGCAATTAAAAACCTCTGTATCATGTCGATAAATTTATCACAAACTGAGATAAAACTATAATTAGTCTAGTCGTTTCCTATCAATGCTTTACGGTAAAAGTAACTTTTTAGCATATAATTTGATATATCATCTATTTAGTGATATATTGGTAATACATATTTTAACAAATAATATTGTAATATAAATGGGCTACTCAACTGCCTATTAATATTTATGACATTGTAAACTATGTAAAGTAACAAACAAATTTGAATTTGTCGCTGTGCTAGTAGGGGAGCTTGATTATGGAAAAACGAATAATATTAGAAAGAATTGAATATAAGGATGATTTCAAATACTTCGCCCAACTTGCATTTAATGAAGAAGTTATGAAAATGAATATGGGAAGAG
>CAJJLI010000391.1 GCA_905192625.1 uncultured Clostridium sp.
GACCGGTTTGCGGGTTGCCGCCTACCATGCCGGGATGCTTTTTGACGAACGATAGCCTCATCCATGGAATTCGCTTCTTCATCACCTGCAGCTTTTAATGCCTCTTGAGCAACAAAACGTTCTCTTTGATCAATTGGATCATTTAATTCAGAATACGCATTTGCCATTTCTCTCTTAGTAACAAAAAGTTCAAAACGCTCTGTGTAATCTGGATTTTCTGGTTTCTTCTTTGTAAGTGGGGAAATCTCCACTGGATGATCTAAAACAAATGTTGGTTGCACGAGGTTCTCTTCTACATATTCTTCGAAGAATAGATTTAAGATGTCACCTTTTTTATGTCTATCTTCAAATGCGATGTGATGTTCTTTTGCAATCGCCTTAGCTTCTTCATCGGATTTTATTTCATTAAAGTCTACATTTGCATACTTTTTAACAGCATCTAGCATAGTAATTCTTTCAAATGGCTTGCCTAAATCAATTTCCACACCATCATAAGAGATTACAGTAGTACCAAGTACTTTCTGTGCAACTGTTCTAAATAAGTCTTCTGTTAAGTCCATCATACCATGGTAATCTGTAAATGCTTGGTATAATTCTAACAAAGTAAATTCAGGATTGTGACGAACGGATAATCCTTCATTACGGAATACACGGCCAATCTCATAAACTCTTTCTAAGCCACCAACAATAAGTCTTTTTAAGTATAACTCAAGAGAAATTCTTAAATTAAGATCTTCATCTAAAGAATTGTGATGTGTCATAAATGGTCTAGCTGCTGCACCGCCAGCATTTTTAGTTAATACTGGTGTTTCAACTTCGATGAAATCTCTACCATCAAGGAAATTACGAATTTCACGAATGATTAAAGAACGCTTAATGAAAGTATCGCGAACTTCTGGATTCATCATCAAATCTACATATCTTTGACGATATCTTGTATCTGTATCTGTTAAACCATGATATTTTTCAGGTAATACTTGAAGACATTTTGATAACAAAGTGATTTCACTTGCTCTAACTGAGATTTCACCAGCATGTGTTTTAAATACTTCACCCTTAATACCAATGATATCACCGATATCATATTTCTTAAATTCTTTATATGGTTCTTCACCAAGGACATCTCTTTGAACATAGGATTGAATGTTTCCAAGCTTGTCCTGCACATTCATAAAAGAAGCTTTTCCCATTACACGTTTGCTCATAATACGGCCAGCAATGGAAACAACTTTGCCTTCAAACTCTTCAAAATTATCTTTAATATCTTTTGTATGATTCGTAACATCGTACTTTGTAATTTCAAATGGATCTTTATTTGCAGCTTGCAAATCCGCTAATTTCTGTCTTTTCACCTTAATTAATTCATTTACATTAACTTCTGGTTGCGCATTTTGCTCATTATTCTTTTCTTCTGACACGGGATTCATTCCTCTCTTTTCTATATTTTAAATAGGCAAATACCTAATCATTTTAATATAGCGACCAAGTTGCATTTCTGCATCTACGGTCGCCACTAAAATACTCTTTGATTAACTAGATCTTTGAATTTCAAGAATTTTATATTGGATCATACCTGAATGAGTATCCACAGAGATCACATCACCTTTTCTAGCACCCATAAGTGCTTTTCCAACTGGTGATTCGTTTGAGATTTTTCCTTTAAGACTATTTGCCTCAGTAGATCCTACAATCTTATACTCAAGTTCATCGTTATATTCCATATCTAAGATACGAACCATGCAGCCGATATTAATAACATCAACATCTACTTCATCTTCAACTACTACTTCTGCATTTTTCAATATCTTATCGATTTCTTCAATTCTTGCTTCAATATCTCTTTGCTCATCTTTGGCTGCATCATATTCAGCATTTTCAGATAAATCGCCTTGTTCTCTAGCTTCTTTAATCTTCTCTGCTACCTGTTTTCGTTTGTTCACTTTTAACTCTTGTAATTCTTCTTCTAACTGCCTAAGTCCTTCATAGGTCAAAATGTTTTTCTTTTCTGCCATTGAAATACCCTTCCTCCACACAAATATTTCTCTTGTAAACCATACAGTGTTACATTTATCTTACTAATTGATTCAGTAGTTATCAATAAATGAAACACCTGCAGTCAATTCTTCTAAGCAAATTAAATAACTTCGTTCATATTCAAAATATTATATCGTATGAATAACATCTTGTCAACAAAAGGTATTATATCTCTCGGAAGATTTATAATAATATATGACTTTTTCAATATTTCATGCATCACTAATTAAAGTAATATATTGTATATTTTATGATTTTTTCTCACATAAAATTATTCTTTCCTATATATAAAGGTTAAAAAACTAACAAAATTGCATAATATTATCAATTAGCCCTTTACTAATTTCTTGATTAGTGATACTCTTTAAGGTGTATGTTTAACATACCGCTTAAGTTGTGTCAAGTATCTTATAAGCAAAACAGCCGCAATACCATTGCAACAGTTATTAAATTTACTAATAAACAAGTTCTGTTTTGCTTATATAGTACTTGTGCGCTTAAGCAAAACTTATTACCAAGAAAAGGACAAACCTTTTCAGTTATCATAAGGAGGAAAAGTTATCATGGCTAGAAAAATGAAAACCATGGATGGCAATACTGCAGCAGCTCACGTGTCTTACGCGTTTACTGACGTAGCAGCAATCTATCCTATTACACCTTCTTCCCCTATGGCTGATTACACTGATATGTGGGCTACTCAAGGAAGAAAGAACATCTTCGGACACGAAGTTATTTTATCCGAAATGCAATCTGAAGCAGGTGCTGCAGGTGCCGTACACGGTTCTTTACAGGCAGGTGCTTTAACAGCTACCTACACTGCATCACAAGGATTATTATTAATGATTCCTAATATGTACAAAATCGCTGGTGAATTATTACCGGGCGTTATCAACGTATCTGCTCGTGCATTAGCAAGCCATGCTTTATCTATTTTCGGAGATCATTCAGACGTTTACGCTTGTCGTCAAACAGGTTTTGCAATGCTTTGCTCCGGAAATGTTCAAGAAACTATGGACTTAGGAGCTGTTGCTCATTTAACAGCAATCAAAGGCCGTGTTCCATTCTTACATTTCTTCGATGGATTTAGAACTTCTCATGAAATTCAAAAAATCGAAGCTTGGGATTATGAAGATCTTAAAGAAATGGTAGATATGGATGCAGTTGATGCATTCCGTAAGAGAGCATTAAACCCAGAACATCCAGTTCAAAGAGGTACTGCTCAGAACCCTGACATTTTCTTCCAAGCAAGAGAAGCTAGCAACCCTTACTATGATGCAGTTCCTGAGTTAACTCAAGAATACATGGATAAGGTTAATGCTAAAATTGGTACAGATTATAAATTGTT
>CAJJLI010000392.1 GCA_905192625.1 uncultured Clostridium sp.
TAACGAGGATCCGATCGTGTTCCCGGAGCGGAAGACATGGAAGCATTACGTGATAATATCCATGGTAACGAGTGGATGGGGAAAAAATGAAAATATAAGGTCTTTGGTACTTGGCTAGAAGTATTACCGAGTAGCCGAGGCCTTGATTTTTGTATGTCACATTATTTTGTACAAATGAAAAAAGGCATCACTCGACCAGAAACTTGTAAAAATGATGGGTATATGATATACTAATTATTAGCGTATGAAAGGAGAAGGAAAACAAAATGTCATTATCAACAACCTTAAAACTAACAAGACAAAAATTATTTATGTCACAAGAAGATTTTGCTACAGAGATTCATGTATCTGTTGCTACTATAAATCGTTGGGAAAATGGAAGAAGTAAACCCAACTTGACAGCCATGAAAAGCATTAAACATTTTTGTGAAAAAAATCATTTGCCTTTTGAAGAAATAGAAACCGAGTGGCGGAGCCATTCATCGGAGGAGTAAATAACAATGAACAAGCTAAAAAAACATGATACGATTAGAGTTTTTGAAGGATTTGCAGGTTATGGTGGAGCAACTTATGGACTTCAACGTGCAGGAATTAATCACGAAGTAGTAGGATACTCTGAATTTGATAAGTTCGCTGCGGCATTATATGATGCAAATCACAAAGATTCTAATGGGAATCCTATTAAGAACTGGTGGGATATTACTCAAGTCAATCCAGAAGAATTGCCAGATTTCGATTTGTTTACGGGTGGATTTCCGTGTCAACCATTCTCATCTGTTGGATTGCAACATGGTGAAGATGATAAATATGGTAGAGGAACGCTACTATATGATATTATTCGAATTTGTGCGCACAAAAAACCTAAGTATATATTGCTTGAGAATGTAAAAGGACTTGCAACAAAACGTTTTGAGAACACATTTAACACATTAAAAATGGCTCTGAAAGAAATAGGCTATGGTGATTTGCGTTATGCTATATTAAACACCAAGGACTATGGAATTCCTCAAAACAGAGAGCGACTTTGGATGTTTGCAAAATTAGGTGGTTTGCCAGAAGACTTTTCTATGGAGCCACCTAAAATCGATAATGGACTCAAATTAAAGGATTTTGTTGATACTAATCCTCCTGAGTATCTTTATCTTTCCCAAAAGCAAATTCAACGTTTAAAAGATTTTTATGGAATTCCTAATTTTATTGTATCGGAACCATCCTGTTTTGATTTGTATAACAGAAAAATTAGGGATGACGGAATATGCATTACTATTCTTGCACCAGAACATAATAAACTTCGATTAGTAGAACCAACAGGTTCCGATGGTGTGGAAATTGTTCGAAAGTTTTCGGTTGATGAGCAATTCAGACTGATGGGCTTCAAAGATGGTGAAGTTGATTATAATAATCAATCCTACACCCAACTATCCAAAAGAGCTGCAAATGGCTGGGATGTAAATGTAGTTGGAATACTATTAAATCATATTTGGGGGCAACTATTATGAAATTAGATTTTAAATCTTTAGCATTTGGTTATACTTTAGAACATGGAACAAGTACACCTGCCTGGGAAACAGCACTAGGCCAAGGCGTAGGATATAAAATGAAAGACCTTGGTACGATTAATGAACTTACTAAAGGTATGATTTATAAAGCTGTATCTCCAAAAACAATAAGTTTTAAAAAAGGTAAAGGTGGAGCAGTTGTTAAAGGGGATGCAGAAAATGCCTCATTAGTTATTGCTGCTGTCTTTGAGAATGTCTTTATAAATGACCATCAAATCGAAAATGGTAAATTTATATTGTTGATTGTGAAGGATGATACTGAGAGTCATAAAGGTCGGTTAAAGCTGAAATATGGATTGGATAATGCTTATACAAATGACGAGGGCGTAACTGTAAAGAATAGAGATTTCCAGGAGGTAGCCGCCCAACAGCTCGGGCTTTCTAGTGATGCTTGTTGGTTTATATACGATATTAGTGTTGATAATCAAGATACGCTTCGATTGAAGACAATTATTGTAAATGATGAGGGACCGATGACCTATGCCGATAACACAGCACTTCATGCGGCATGGGATGCACTTGTGGAAGCCGATTCGCAAATGTCAAAAGAGGGTGAAGAGCAAACCAAGACTGAATTTTACGAAACAGGATGCGAAACGAAAGGATTCTCAAGAAATCGTATTCTCTTCGGGGCACCAGGTACTGGCAAGAGTTTTACTTTAAACAGGGAGGCAATATCACTTATGGCGGATGGTGGATACGTGGAGCGTGTTACTTTCCATCCAGACTATTCTTATGCTAATTTTGTCGGAACATATAAGCCTGTTATGGTTGGTGGAAGTTCTGACACAATTAGTAGCATGAGTAAAGATGTCGTTTCGGTACTGTCTGATAAAACAAAGACGGCGCAAGAAAAGTATGATTTACTATATGATAAATTTAAGGACGATGGACTAACAAGACTACCTATTTTGCTAGGCTTGTATACAGATGAAACCTTTAAAACAAGAAAGCAAGATGGAACAGATGCTGTTGGGGATAATAGCGTAGAAAGAAATCATGGAAAAGCACTTAGACCGTATGTATCACTTCCATCGGACATCAAGACAAAGGAAGAAATCGCATATGAGTATGTCCCAGGGCCTTTTATGCGTGTGTTGGCAAAGGCACTTAAAAGTGCCATGAGTGATAATCCTAAGCCACACCTGCTTATCATTGAAGAAATAAACAGAGCCAATGTGGCTGCAGTATTTGGTGATGTATTTCAGTTACTTGACAGGGCATCAAATAATGTCAGCGAATATGAAATTGCAACAACAAATGAAATGCGGACTTATCTTGCCAAGAAACTTAAAGTCGATAGGAGTGCTGTGAAAACTATCAGAATCCCAGATAATATGTTTCTTTGGGCAACAATGAATAGTGCTGATCAGGGTGTCTATCCTATGGATACCGCTTTTAAGCGTAGATGGGATTTTACTTATCTGGGAATCGATGATAGAGAAATGGATTTGATTGGGAAAACTGTTATCCTCGGAACTGGAAGTACTAAGCAAAAGGTGGAGTGGAACAAGTTGCGAAAAGCCATTAATAATTTCTTGGCAAAAGAGAAGATTAATGAAGATAAGCAATTGGGACCTTACTTCATTGCTAGAAATATTGCAGTTCCTGAAGAGGGCACAGAAATCGATAACGATAGATTTATCCATACATTCAAGAGTAAAGTAATTATGTACTTATTCGAGGATGCAGCAAAGCAGAAACGACCTAAGTTGTTTGAGGGCTGCTTTGAAAACAGTAGTCGATACTCGGAGATTTAAATATAAAATTTTAACTGACAAGATACGACTTGATTGCGGAATTGTTCTGCGG
>CAJJLI010000393.1 GCA_905192625.1 uncultured Clostridium sp.
ACAGGCAGGAAGAGGAATTCCTTGCTATGGAACAACTCATGCAGATTATATGTATCCAACAGCGCCACTTGCAATATATACTTTACGATTATTACGTGCTGCAGTATTTTTTACTCTATCATAGAATTCTTGATCTGCAAATGCTCCAATGGAAAGTACAACAAGACTGGAGCCTCCATTTAATACAGTTTCTGTATAGTCTTTTACTGCTTTCACAGAAGCTGCTTCTGCTATAAAATCTGGTTTCATTTCCATAAGTTCATTGATATCGGTGCAGACCTTACATCCAAAATGATTGGCAAATGCACTCGCACGTTCATAATTTCTTCCTAGTACAGCAACGAGTTCGTATTCTGGCAGGTAGCCTTCTTTTAATGCATTGGCAACAATTTCATTGAGATAGCCACAGCCGATTAGTGCTAATTTTAGTTTACTCATAGTAGTTCTCTCTTTCTAGTATATTAAACCTATATACATATGTAGTAAAGTGAATACAATAATCCACTGAAACGGTTTAAATCTTATTGTACCATAGAAACTTCGTTTGGTCTATGGCTCGTCCTGTTTATTAAATAACTTTCACACCTAGCATATGTACAATGTTTATTAGACAACTTTCACACCTAGCATATGTACAATGTTTAGAGATTGTACTGGGCTAATTTTAACACCTTGCAATTCAATAAAAGTATCAGATACCGTAATTCCTTCTATATTACAGGTGGATAAATCAATTCCTTTTAATTTTGTTTTGAAAAAATCACACCTAGATAGATTCACAGTACGTAGCTCAAGTTTTTTAATTTTCATCTCTTGAAACGCTGAATCACAAAAGTCAGCATTTTGTATCAATATTTGATCCGATAAAATAGAGGAAAAGTTTGAATAATGATATGAGCCATTCTCTAGTACTACCCTGTGTAATGAACTGTGATTAAAATTACTTCCATCTCCTTTACAATCCGTAATTTTTGTATCCCTAAAGTAACAATCTTGAAATTTGCAATTAGAGAGATCACAGTTTAAAAAGGAAACATTCAAAAATGAACTACCACTAAAATCACAGTTAATAAATCTACACTTTGAAAATACAACGCGATCAAATTCAACGCGATTAATATTTAAATCCACGATAATCTCACCTTGATATTCACATCCCATGATTGTTTCCTCAAGATCGATTGCATTATATATATCGTTCTCTAACATTAAAACCCTCCTGCTCTTATTTATATCCTACACTTGGAAAGTCACAATAAAATTTTCCACAGAAGCTCATTTACTTTCATCAAAACAGTAATTGAACAATAAATAGTCAGCTGCTGAACTAAATCATTCGATATTCCAAATGCAGATATAAATTCCTCGTTACGATACTTGATGTTCTTTCTTGAATCTAGTGATACAATCACGACATATGCATGCTTTTCCCCTTAAGTCTTCGGGAATCTGTTCTCTTAATTCTTTTGGAACTTCAATGGTTGTACACCAACATGAAAAGTGGTCGGAACCAGCTTCATATCCACAATGATTTGGTTTACCGCATAAAGGGCATAATTTTTTATTCTCGTTCATAATAATTTACCTTTCTATAAAAACACAGTCTTTTAAGTATAATAAGATTCGAAATGTGATCTTATGTGAACACAAAACCTTTTCACTATATTATAACACAATAAGAGATATTCAAAGGTTAAATACAAAATTATGAGATAATATAGATATGAATATTACGCCTTAATTTTTATCAAGAACTAATTTATAAATTTCTTAATAAAAAAGGTCACAACATATTTTATTATATAAAGTATGTTGTGACCTTGATTCGTTTCAATTAATTTCGTAATTCAATAAAATACTATTTGGGTATATCACACAATATTAATTACATCTCTATCTTTGAAGAATTAACCTTAAAGTCTAGGATGCATTTTAAGTAACCATTTTAAAATACCTAATTAAACGTACACTTTCAGCTGTCATTTCAAAGTTTGCTTGCCAAGTCTCGACCCCTAATGCAATAGACCTTTCAAATGCTACCTTAACTTCTTCGTAATTGGAACTTTTTTGGCTTGCTACAAAACCAGGATTATTATAAAAGATATAGCTTCTTTTTTCATAGTTAAGTATCTCCTGGTCGATTATTTATATCTTCATTATAAGTATTGAGTTTATAAACTATTACAATGCTCATATATTTTTCCATATTCCATCCGATAAATCTTATCTGCCGTATTTGCTATTGATAAATCATGGGTAACAATTATGATGTAGTAATATTATAAAATACTAAATTTCTTAGCAATTGCAACAATCATATGTCCTTTTGGTAACTTTCTCATGTCCATTTCACTGACTCCTCCTAGTTTAACAATTGAAATAAAATATACTACCATAGCTAACATAATAGTAATAAATAAAACAATACGATTTCTTGGATAAAACATATATAATAAAAGATACATTCCTAGAGAAATTACTCCCATAAATAATGAAGCAATAAACGGACAAATATATGTGGTTTTAATATCTTGTTTATAACTAAGATATTTTTTCACTGTTTGTCCATTTAACATACACATTAGTACTCCATACAAGACGGTGGCTATGGCAAGAGCATAAATACCTAAGTTGGTAAATACCAGTAATAAAACGAAAACCACTGTTTGAATGATTAAAGCAATGGAAGCATTTACTACTGTTTTTTTTGCCTGTCCCAATGCTTGGAGGACCGCATTACTTAACGTTGAAATAGAAGTAAATATGATGTTTACACTTAAAATCCTTAATAAACTTGCAGCTAATTCCCACTCACCCTTTTTGCTATACATAAATCTCATAATCGGCCCTGAAAATACAAGCATCCCAATCGAAATGGGTATTACTATGACCATAAGCATTTTAAGTGAATTATTTATTTGGTTAGAAGCCTCCTTTTGGTCGCCTAGGGAATAGGCTCCTGCTAAACTTGGAAGTAAGGTAGTTGCTATTGCAGATGCAATTGCAATTGGTACATTCACTAAAACGACTGATTTACCTGAAAAAATACCGTATAGAGTACTAGTTGTTTTAGGATCATAAAGGTTAATTGAAATGGATACCTTTTCAAAGAGTGTATAATTAAGATTTGAATTAACGTTATAAATAAATGTGCTTAATATAATCGGTGTTACTACAGTTATAATAATCTTATAAATTGAACGATAGGATTCTGTATGGTGGGTTATGTCATTCTCTATTTTACATTGGATGTTTTTTCGATTATGTTGATAGACGCTAAACATAAATATGAGTGCAAATAGTACACCTGCACCGGTACCTAATGCACTTCCAACTGCACCATTTATGGCGA
>CAJJLI010000394.1 GCA_905192625.1 uncultured Clostridium sp.
TAGGTAATTCATCCAGAATAGGGAAAACGGGATAGCCATTACAGTTTAAAAATAAATGAACAAAGGGGGCCTAAATCCATGCCGACACGTTAGAGATAATTTGTGTAGTAGGCATGAACAAATTATGAATCATTCACATTTGTTCCAACGATCGTTTTTATTCATAAGCTTTTTTATAGCAATTATTTTAATTGGATGTAGTAATAAAAACGAATTAAAAACTACGGAAGGGATAAAGGTTATAGAGGAGAATTCAGATGCAAAGGAATCAAATCAAGACGGAACAACACAGGAAGAAAATAATGGAGAGGAAAAAGAAGATATGATTCAAGAAGATTTAGAAGTATTATTTCATGATGTAGAAGTTAAAGAGGCGATCAAACAATTATGGGAGAATAACCCATTGATTGCACAGGATTATGGAGCAGATCCATTTGCAATGGTTTATAATGACCGCGTGTATGTATATATGACTCAAGATGTGTACATGTACGATGCTGCAGGAAATTTGTCTCAAAACACGTATGCGAATATCAATAGTTTGCGGTGTATATCCTCTGCTGATTTAGTAAATTGGACAGATCATGGTTGGATCCATATTGGTGGGATACAAGGTGTGAGCACATGGGCGAAAAATTCATGGGCACCTGCTGCAACCTGGAAAGTAATTGATGGAAAAGAACAATTTTTTGTTTATTTTGCAGATAGTGCAAGGGGTATTGGTGTATTAACGGCAGATAGTCCAATCGGTCCGTTTCGAGACCCAATTGGAAAACCTTTCATAACAAGAGAAACTCCAAACTGTGAAGGAGTAGCATGGATGTTTGATCCAGCAGTATTAAATGATGACGATGGAAGCTCCTATTTATATTTTGGAGGTGGAGTACCAGAAGGTCTTGAGGAGTCACCAAAAACAGCGAGAGTTATTGAATTAGGAGAGGATATGATAAGCACGGTTGGTGATGCTGTTGTAATCGATGCCCCATTTTTATTTGAGGACTCGGGCATTAACAAGATAGGTGATACTTATTATTATTCCTATTGTTCCAATTTTAGCAGTCGAGATAATGCAAAGGGAGAACATGTTCCTATTGCTGGTGAAATTATTTATATGACAAGCAAATCGCCATTTGGCCCATGGGATTATCAAGGGTCTATCTTAAAGAACCCGGGACATTTTTTTGGAACGGGGGGAAATAATCATCATAGTATGGTTGAGTTTAAAGGTCAGTGGTATATATTTTATCACACTCAGATATTACAAGATTCACAAAAACTAACCGGTGGTTATCGTAGTACAAGTGTTAATGCAGTCATTTTGAATGAAGATGGAACAATAAGTCCAGTTCAAGCAGATAAAAATGGAGTAAAACAATTGTCAACACTAAATCCTTATGAGGAAATATTAGCTACGACGATGTCAAATTCTTCTGGAATATCTATAGCAGAAGAAAAGAAAAAAAGCTTCAAAGAAACTACGAAAGTTACGGTTTCTGACATTGATAGTGGTGACTGGTTAAAGATTAGTGGTCTGGATTTTGGAGATAAGGGAGCAAAAGAATTAACCATACGCTTTGCAAGTGAAGGTTCTGGTGCCGTGAAGGTTTGCGCAGATAAACTAAATGGCAAAGCAATAACTTTCGCAAAGATTAGTGAAACGGGAAGCTTTGATAAGGTGATGGAAGTAACGGTTTCAGTAGCAGAGATAACAGGAGTTCATGATCTTTTTTTTGTTTTTTCTGGTTCTGGATATCGAATTCATTCCTGGACATTTCATCAATAGGAATTAAGGGATAAAATTTTGAAGTTAATGTAAAATGTTTCTTGAAAAAACTACATGTATGATAGAGAGGTAATCCATATGAACGTTGTAAAGAATCCAATATTATCTGGTTTTTACCCAGATCCATCGATTTGCAGAGTAGAAAATGATTTTTATCTGATTCACTCAAGCTTCGCTTATTTTCCAGGTGTTCCTATTTTTCATAGTAAAAACTTAGCGGATTGGACGCAAATAGGAAATATATTAAATCGCAAATCACAGCTTCCATTAAAAAACAGTAAGCACTCAGGTGGTATTTTTGCACCAACAATACGTTATCATGAGAATACCTTCTATATGATTACAACGAATGTTTCAGGTGGTGGTAATTTTATTGTTACAGCAACAAATCCAAGGGGACCATGGTCAGAACCTTATTATTTAGGTGAGAAGGCGATTGGCATCGATCCTAGCTTATTCTTTGACGAAGATGGAACTTGTTATTATGTTGGTACTAGACCAAATCCTACTGGAGTTCAATACAATGGAGATTGGGAAATATGGATACAACAGTTTGATTTAGATAATATGCAATTGGTAGGTGAGAGCCACGCCATTTGGAAAGGTGCATTAAAGGATGTAATATGGCCAGAAGGTCCCCACATTTATTATAAAGATGGTTTTTATTATGTATTAAATGCAGAAGGTGGTACAGGGCCAGATCATGCAGTTACAGTTGCACGTAGTAGACATATTTTTGGACCATATGAAAATAATCCGAAAAATCCAATTCTAACACATAGACACTTAGGAAAAGATTATCCTGTTGTATATGTTGGTCACGGAGATCTCGTAGATGATGCAGATGGCAATTGGTATATGGTGATGTTAGCAAGCAGACGTTGCGAGGGCTATATAGGATTAGGTAGAGAAACATTCCTTGCTAAGGTAGTGTGGGAAGATGGATGGCCAGTCATAAACCCAGGAATCGGTAAACTAGAAGATTGGGTTTCCCTACCTTTTCCATGTAACGAGACAGAAAAGATAAAAAAACAATCCTTACTAGAGTCCTTGACTAAAAAACAGGATGTACTTATGCTACGTAATCCAAGTAGTGATTTTTATACAGTAGAAGAAGACAAAGTCGCAATAAGATTTCTCCCCGAGACGTTAAAAGAGCTAGAAAGCCCAGCATATCTTGCGTTTCGTCAGCTTGAGTACTCTTATCAAGCAAATCTAACGATTACGTTGGATATGTTACTTGCTGAGGAAGAGGCTGGGATTTCAATATTACAAAGCAATGAATATCATATCTTGTTTCGTATAAAGCAATGCGAAGAGTGTGAATTTAATCATTGTAGGATACAAGTTGTTAAGTACATAAAAGATAAAGAACAGCTTTTAGCAGAAAGATTACTATCCGATTTTATTACAGAATCAGGGGATCATACCATTGGATTTAAAATAATAGGACACGGTCAAAGAGCTGATTTTGTTTTTCAGTATAAGCAAGTGGATTATCAAGTGTTAAAGGATGTGGATATTCATGAAATGAGCACAGAAGTAGCTGGTGGATTTGTTGGTAATAC
>CAJJLI010000395.1 GCA_905192625.1 uncultured Clostridium sp.
AATGAAAATGGATGACATTGTAGATGAATTATTTAATCAAGTAAAAAGTGATGTAATCTCTTATTTGAAGAAATCAACTGAGGATGCAGATGATTGCATTGATATCTTAATGATTGCAAAATATATGGAACGTATTGGAGATCATGCTGTGAATATCTGTGAATGGACTGAATTCCATGCAACAGGTACGGTACGTAACGTAAGGTTGATGTAATTTGTTGTTCTGATTATTTAATTAGGATAGGAGTCTAGCATGAGAAAAACAATATTGCAGAGGTTTATTAGCATATTGGCAATTAGCTTAATTGTGAGTGGCTTCTTTTTTTTCATCACAGTAAGTGAGGCAATTCGAAATAATACAAAAGATGATTTGGTACTTGCACTTCATATGCTAGATGGTTCCATTGAATATGATCGTCCTTTGCAACAGCAGATATTATCGCTATATACTGATTTGAAAAATGAAGAGTATCGAATTACGATTATTGACTGTAGTGGCGTAGTCTTGGCGGATAGTAGTATAAAAGAGCATGAGAAAATGCAAAATCACGCAAATCGTGCAGAGGTTTTAGCTGCGTTTGAAAAAGGGGTCGGATATGCCACCCGTGAATCAGAAACAAATCAAATGAAAATGTTATATGTTGCAATACCATCTTCAAGGGCTCCGGAATATGTCTTGCGAATAGCTATCCCGTATTCAGGAACCCTTGAATACATAGGGTTATTATTGCCAGCAATTATTGTAAGTACAGGTATTGCAACGTTGCTTGCTATTATCATGGCCGAAACTACAACAAAATCTATTGTTAAACCGCTAGGTCAAATTGCTAAAGTGATGGAAACGTTTAAAGACGATACACAGGAGTTGGAATTCGAAGAGTATAAATTTGATGAACTGAATGTGATTGCTCAAACAACAAAGCGGATGTCAAAGTCCATGCGAAAATTTGTAAAAGATTTAGAATTTGAAAAAATTGTTCGTCAGGAGTTTTTTGCAAATGTATCTCATGAATTAAAGACACCAATCACATCGATCCGTGGATATACCGAACTTTTATTGAATAATTTTGCAGTTGACGAAGAGACAAAATCTGATTTTATGTTGCGTATACTTAGAGAAACGGAACATATGAACAATTTGATTAATGATATATTGATGATTTCAAGACTTGAAACAAAAGATACAGAGGAAATCAAGTCAGAAATTCGATTGTCAATCTTGTTAGAAGATGTTCTAGCAACATTTTTACCGAGCATTGAATTAAATCAACTATCGGTATCGGTAGATTGTATTCCATATACAATCTTGGCTAACCCTAGTCAAATCAAAGAGTTATTAAGTAATTTAATTAGTAATGCAATAAAATACAATAAAAAGGGTGGAAGTATTGATATTAAGATATCAGCAGAAAATAAAAACTTACAAATTCGAATAAGTGATACAGGTATCGGAATACCACCAGAAGAAAAGAATCGAATATTTGAAAGATTTTATAGAGTTGACCGAGGTAGAAGTAAAAAAATATCAGGTACTGGATTAGGACTTTCCATTGTGAAACATATTGTAGTATATTATCAAGGTACAATTACACTTGAGAGCAAGGTGAATGAAGGATCAACGTTTACAATACGTATTCCAAATATTATATTGCGATAAAAAAAAATAACTAGTATACTAAAAGAGACTATTTCATTGTGGAGGTGCAAATGTTAATATATATTGTTGAAGATGATACAAATATTCGTGAAATAGAAAGTTATGCTTTAAAAACCAGTGGTTTTGAAATTGAAGGATTTGAAAATGGCGAAGATTTTTTTCAAGCGATGAAAGTAAAATCACCGGACCTTATCATATTAGATGTTATGTTACCGAAAGAAGATGGGCTTAGCATTTTAGCTACTTTACGTGCGGATACAACAACGAAGCATATACCGATTATGATGGTGACTGCTAAAACATCGGAAATGGATAAAGTTCGAGGGCTAGACACAGGGGCAGATGATTATATTACAAAGCCATTTGGAATTATGGAATTGGTTTCAAGAGTGAAAGCCTTGTTGCGTCGTACAAGTACGGTGGATAAGAATGCGACGGTGTCCTATGGGAATGTAGAATTAAGCATTGAAAAACACTGTGTTACCGTAGATAATCAGGTATGTGAGCTGACATATAAAGAATTTGAACTTTTACGATACTTACTTGAAAACCAAGGAATTGTTTTATCAAGAGATAAAATTATGGAAAGAGTCTGGGGATTTGATTATGAGGGAGAGACAAGAACTGTAGATATGCACATTAAGACCTTACGTCAAAAGCTAGGTGAATCAGGCTCAATGATAAAGACAGTTCGAAATGTTGGATATAAGGTAGGAGAATAATAGAAGCAGGGGTTATCCATGAAGAAAAAAATAACGTTGGAACTTTGCCTACTATGCGCAATATCAATCATTTTTTCTACGTTGCTTAGTATGCTAATCTATTTCAATCTATTTCAAAAACAAGTTTTTATAGAATTAGAAACGTATACAGATCTTGTAGATAATTTTTATGAAAAGTTAAGTATAGAAGATTTACAAGGCTTGTTAAGAAAAGATAATATTAGGGTTACAATTATTGCAAATAATGGTGAGGTTTTGTTTGATAATAGTGTGGATGCAAGTGCGCTGGAAAATCATTTGGAGCGGATAGAGGTAACCAAAGCTTCGGAATATGGTGAAGGTAGTGCAGTAAGAAAATCAAGCACCCTTGGAGTTAATACATATTACTTTGCAAGAATGCTTGATAATGGTGAAGTATTACGAGTTTCAACTGAGTCAGGAAACATGATCGATTTATTTTCGAAGGCAATACCGGTTATTTGTATTTGCAGCTTACTATTATTTTTTATCTGTATTGGTGTTGTACGTGCATTATCCATTCGTATTGTTCGCCCTATACTTCGATTCGCAGATCAGATCGATGATATTGAAAATATGGAACAAAGTGTACCATATGATGAGTTAATTCCCTTTGCTAGAACAATTCGAATGCAGCATGAAGACATTAAAAAGCAATTGAATCGCTTAGAAAGAAGTGAACGAGTTCGCCAAGAATTTACGGCAAATGTATCTCACGAATTAAAAACACCACTTACATCTATATTAGGGTATGCGGAATTGATCGAACAAGGTATGGCAAGAGAAGAGGATGCAAAAAGGTTTGCAGGTGAAATTGGTAGAAATTCCAAACGTTTATTTACATTAATAAACGACATCATAGAACTTTCTGAAATGGATGAAAAGGGAGTTCAAATACCAAAAGAAAGACTCAACCTATATCAAATTGCGATGGAATGTGTCCAATCACT
>CAJJLI010000396.1 GCA_905192625.1 uncultured Clostridium sp.
TTTTCTAAGTCCATATGGCATTCAAATATCCTATACGAGAATCGGAATTACAATAGCAATGATCTTTATTGGGATTCCATTCATAGTAAGAACGATACAACCGGTTTTAGAATCACTGGATGGAACATATGAGGAGGCTGCAACCATTTTAGGAGCGAGTCGCAGTAGAATTTTCTTTCAAGTAATTTTCCCTGAAATCAGACCAGCACTTCTAACGGGTTTTGGCTTAGCGTTTGCAAGAGCTTTGGGTGAGTATGGAAGTGTGGTATTCATTGCTGGAAATTCACCATATGAAACGGAGATTGTTCCACTTTTAATTCTTAGCAAGCTACAGCAATTTGATTATGAGGGAGCAACTGCCATTGCCTTAGTTATGTTAATCATTGCATTTGTACTTTTATTTATTATAAATGCAATACAAGTACATGCGAACAAATACATAAAAGAGTAAAAACGGTATATATAAAAGAAGATTTAAAGAGTAAACAAAAAGTGAACGTACGAGTCATATGGAATGCGTAAATAAAAAAGGTGAACATGCGAAGAAGCATTGAAAGAAAAATAAATAAGTGTCGTTCACAAAGATAATCTTTTTTAAATGAAACGCTTGCTCACTAAAAGCAAGTGGCAACAGGGAGGTTTTTATGGTAGGAAGAAGTAATGAAGGAAAGCCTTTTGTACGGTTATTACTCATAATTCTTAGCTTTTGTTTTATATTTGTGATGTTAATAATGCCACTCATTGTAGTACTACGGGAATCTTTAAAAGCTGGGTGGAGTGTATATAAAAATGCAATCACTGATTATTATACGCAACGAGCACTTATGCTTACAATACTTGCAACGGTAAGCGCTGTTATAATCAATACAATCTTTGGGATATTCGCAGCTTGGCTCTTAACGAAGTTTTCATTTCGTGGGAAGAAACTGCTTACAACAATGATTGACATTCCATTTGCAGTATCACCGATTATAGCAGGACTTATATTTGTCCTTACCTTTGGAAGAGGTGGTTTTGCAAAACCTCTTATTGATGCCATTGATCTAAAAGTCGTATTTGCAGTACCTGGAATTATTTTAGCAACGATTTTTGTTACCTTTCCTTTTATTTCAAGAGAAATTATACCAATTTTAAATGCAACAGGTAATGAAGAAGAAGAGGCTGCAACGTTAATGGGAGCAAGTGGACTTTATATCTTTACAAGAATTACACTACCACGTATAAAATGGGCATTACTTTATGGAATCATTTTATGTACCGCTAGAGCGATGGGAGAGTTTGGAGCAGTTTCTGTACTTTCAGGTCATCTAAGAGGAATAACAAATACACTCCCTTTGCATGTGGAAATCTTATACAACGAATTTAAGTATACACAGGCATTTGCTGTTTCTTCTATTTTAGTACTAATGGCAGTAATTATACTTATTTTAAGGAACATTGTAGAGTATATGGGAAAGAAGGGGAGATAACGATGTACGTTGAATTAAATAATGTGAATAAAAATTTTGGTAACTTTTTGGCTTCTGACCAAGTTAATTTTGGGATAGAAAAGGGGCAACTCATAGGACTTTTAGGACCAAGTGGGAGTGGTAAAACTACCATATTGCGTATGATTGCAGGTTTAGAAAATCCAGACTCGGGGGATATCTTTATCGATGGAAAAAGAGTCAATGACATTGCACCAAGCAAACGTGGCATTGGGTTTGTATTTCAAAGTTATGCATTATTTCGCTATATGACTGTGTTTGAAAATATCGCATTTGGATTAAAGATAAGTAAAGTTCCTAAAAAGGAAATCAAAGATAGAGTAAGTGAATTACTGAATTTGGTAGGACTTGGTGGACTTGAGAATCGTTATCCACATCAATTGTCCGGAGGTCAAAGGCAAAGAGTTGCTTTTGTTAGGGCCATTGCACCGAATCCTTCCTTGTTATTGCTGGATGAACCATTTGCAGCAATCGATGCAAAAGTAAGGCAGGAACTTCGTTTGTGGTTAAGAGAGATGATTGAAAAGCTTGGTATTACAAGTATATTTGTAACCCACGATCAGGATGAGGCGATTGAGGTAGCAGATGAGATTATCATTGTAAATGGTGGCCGCATTGAACAAAAAGGTTCCCCATATGAGATTTATAAAAATCCTTCAACAGCGTTTGTTGCCCAATTTATCGGCCAATCAACAGTGCTAGATGATGTTGGACGATTTCATGGATATGACACTTATCAAGGTGCCAATAAGGCAATCATTCGTCCGGAATTTATAAAAATTGCAAAAGTGCATGAAATTCATGAAAACATGAGCGCTTACGAAGAGGGAGTCATTGAGGATATTATTTTTAAAGGAAGTTATCTTGAAATCAAAGTAAAAGTGAAAGAAAGTATCCTTACTGGAAAACGTCTAAACACGGATGATGCAGTACAAATTGGTGAAAAAGTTCGAGTGCTAATCTATCGAATGCATGGATTTTGCGAGGAGGAGACCTATCTACTTACCAACTCATTATTGACGGATAGCAATTCCGTATTTATTTAAAGGAGGTATTACCAGTGCAGGTGATTAAAAAAGTCTGTGATGTTTTAATACTTGGTGGAGGGACTGCTGGGTGTTATGCAGCTCTTACAGTAGCAAAACACTCAAATCTAAAAACAATCGTTGTAGAAAAAGCAAATATTAAAAGAAGTGGTTGTTTGGCTGCCGGTGTGAATGCAATTAACGCATATATCGTAAAGGGAAAAACACCAGAAGACTATGTTGATTATGCGAAATGGGATGCACATGGAATTGTTCGAGAAGATTTACTTTTAACGATGGCAAGAGGGTTAAATAAAGCAACCGAAGAACTAGAAAAGCTAGGTCTTGTGATATTAAAAGATTTAAGTGGTGATTATGTAACGAGAGGTAATCGAAATATTAAAATCAATGGTGAAAATATAAAGCCAATATTAGCAGAAGCCGTAAATGCGTGTGAAAATGTTACGGTGTACAATCATGTAAATATCATTGATTATTTGGTGATTAACAATGAAATCAAAGGAGCAATTGGCTTCTCTATTCAGGAAGAAGTTATGTATGTATTTGAAGCGAAGGCGGTCATTTGCGCGACTGGTGGAGCAGCTGGGTTATATCGTCCAAATAATACTGGATTATCCAGACATAAAATGTGGTACCCTCCTTTTAACACAGGAGCAGGGTATGCCATGGGAATAAAAGCAGGAGCTGAAATGACTTCATTTGAAATGCGATTTATAGCACTTCGTATTAAGGACACGATAGCTCCAACCGGTACGATCGCCCAAGGTGTTGGTGCAAAGCAAATCAATGCGCTGGGGGAAGAATA
>CAJJLI010000397.1 GCA_905192625.1 uncultured Clostridium sp.
AAATTAATATATACTTGTGATATCAAAAGGATATTTTACTTCAATTTATAAACTTCATGAAATCCGAAAATCATTGTAATAGGATAATTCATATATGTAACTCGGGGTGTTATGTATATTTATTATATAAAATATAATTTTTTAGGAAGGGGAAGGTAAAATGAAGAAATGTTTTCTAAGTAAGTTTTTATCATTTGCACTATCTATGTCAATGCTCATGGGGAGCGTTGGTATAAATGCAAATAAGGTTGTTTTAGCACAAAACAAAAGCTCATTAGAAACAGGGGGTAGTCACTATTTAGATCCTACTGTCAATGCAGTAGCTAGGGTAAAAGCAGAAACATTAACAGATCGTGCTCTAGTTGCAATTAATTTAGCAGGAGATAAAGGCGTAGGTGTTGATGAGAATGGAAAAGAAGGTAGCAGAGTAACTACAGCAGATTCTGGAATCTATTTAAGTTGGAGATTATTTGAAAATGATTCAAAAGACGTTACATTTACGTTATTTAAAAATGGAGAAATATTAGAACAAGGGCTTACAACAACAAATTACCATGATACACAAGGTACAAAAAGTGATACTTACAAGGTAGTCGGAAGTACAGATAATGGATTAGGTCTAAACTCAGAAACAGTAGCAACGTGGCAGAATCAATATATTGAACTTCAATTAAATAAACCAAAAGATCAATTAATGCCAGATGGTTCAAAATGTAATTACACTGCGAATGATATGTCGGTTGCTGATTTGGATGGTGACGGTAAGTATGAACTAATTGTCAAGTGGTATCCATCAAACGCTCAAGACAATTCATTGTCTGGTTATACTGGAACTACCATTTTAGATGCATATGATATTAATTATAATACTGGCGAAGCGACTAGAATGTGGCGAATCGATCTAGGAATTAATATTAGATCAGGTGCTCACTACACGCAATTCCAAGTATGGGATTTAGATGGTGATGGCATTGCGGAAGTGGTATGTAAAACTGCGGATGGTACAACTGATGGAACAGGGATAGTAATTGGAGATTCCAATGCAGATTATCGTAATACTTCAGGTTATGTTTTAAAAGGACCAGAGTACTTAACGGTATTTAACGGTAAAACTGGTGCGGCAATTGATACGATAGATTATAAACCAGCAAGAGGAACGGTTTCTTCTTGGGGGGATAGCTATGGTAATCGTGTAGATCGTTTCTTATCCACGGTTGCATATCTTGATGGTGAGAATCCAAGTGTTGTTTTTTGCCGTGGTTATTATACAAGAACCTGCTTAACTGCTTATGATTTTGTAGAGGGTAAACTAATAGAAAGATGGGCATTTGACTCTAATGTCGCTGGTAAAAAATACGAAGGACAGGGAAATCACTCTTTATATACAAACGACATTGATAATGATGGCAAGGATGAAATTGTTTATGGAGCATTAGTCATTGATGATGATGGAACGGTTAAATATAGTACAGGTCTTGGTCATGGTGATGCAATGCATGTATTTGATATCATTCCTTCTAGGGAAGGACTTGAAATCTTTTCTGTACATGAAGAAAAGGGTGCAAAGTATCAAGTAGAGATTCGTGATGCCGAAACTGGAGAAATTATTTATGGTTATTTTACAGGAGTTGATACCGGGCGTGGACTTTCTGCTGACATAGACCCTACAGCGGAGGGGGCAGAGTTTTGGGCAAATGCATGGGATGGAACAAACGGAGGATTATATTCATCCTTATCCACATTTGAATATCCAATTCTATTATCACAAAAGAGGCCGAGTATTAACTTTAATATTTACTGGGATGGGGATTTATTAAGTGAACTTCAAAACCATACCTTTAATAGTACTGGTTCAAACTACCATCCTGTAAGTACCAATATTACAAAATGGGATTACGAGAATGAAAAGTCCGTTACTTTATTAGAAAGTGCTGAGATATTTACAAGCAATGGAACCAAAGGGAATGTTGGATTGGTAGCAGATATCATTGGTGACTGGAGAGAAGAAATCATTGCTAGATCAAGTGCTGATGATAGTAAGATTCGTATTTATTCTACGACCATAAAGAGTGATTACAGTATTCCTACTTTTATAGAAGATCATGCATATCGATTAGGTATTGCAAACCAAAACGTTGCATATAATCAGCCTGCGCATACAAGCTATTTAATATCAGAGGGATTAAAAACAGCGAGTGTGACGGTAGAAAGTACAACAATGGATTCCGTTCATCTTGCTTGGACAAAAGCATCGGATGGGATTTACGGGCATAATATCACAGGATATATGATTTATCGATTCAATGCTAAGACAAATAAGTATGAAACCATTGGTACAATTGAAACGGATAATTCGGAAGATATTTATCGTTTTGCAGATGAAAACTTAGAGCAGAATGTGGAATATACGTATAAAGTTGCAGCAATTGTAGATAATACAGCTTCCTTTAGATCAAGTCCTGTGACAGCAATTACGGCACTTGAGATTTCAGCGGTGCAAGAATTTGATGCAATTGAGCTGGTACAAGATATCCCTAACTTCCCTGAGAAATTACCAGCCACTGTTACAGTAATTGATGCAAAGGGGAATGAAGTAAAGGGAATTCTTATTACTTGGGATCTTTCTGAGTTTGATATTTCAAAGGTTGGAACATATACAATCTTTGGAACTATTAATGGTTATGAGGAAAGGGTTCCTTTAACGATACATGTAACAGAGAATATTGTTCTTGGTTATAAAGAGTTAGCTGATGTATATACTGTACTGGGGAGTGAACCGGAATTACCGAAAACAATCACTCATTATATGAAAAATGGAACAAATAAAGTATTAAGTGTTACATGGGATACTTCAACTTTAGATTTGAATACGAAAGGTGAATATATAATTTTAGGTAAAACCGATTTAATTAGTGAGATACCAATTTTAGTAAATGTAATTAGGGAACCATTGTATCGTTTTGATTTTGGTATTAGCGATAAGAATATTAGTAATGGATGGATTGGTATCACAGTCAATCCAAAAGGCGGAACAGGGTTTGGAGATTATGTATATTCACAAAAACGAGGTTATGGATTTAGTGATATCAATAGTGATAGCCTAACAACACCAATTCAAGGTAGACTTGAAGCTTATAATTATGAGGGGATTTTAGCGAAAGAGGTGTATCAAGATTTTGCACTTCCGGCGTCAAATCAATTTAAAGTGGACTTAGCAAATGGAATATATCAAGTTGAGATTGTGGCTGGATCTACTTACAGTAGTAGTGTTAAAGTTTCCATTGAAGGATTGGATAGTGTTACTATTTCAAATGCAGCAAATACATA
>CAJJLI010000398.1 GCA_905192625.1 uncultured Clostridium sp.
AGAAGGTTTACCAGCACATTTATGTTTTAAAGAAAATAAGTAATATATAATAAAGCCCATATCCTCGTTTGTCACGAAGATATGGGCTTATTTTATATAATAGGAAAGATCCCGTTTATGGAAAGTATTTTTGGAAAGTGTTATTGGAAGGTTTTCTATAATTTAATATAAAGACACTGCGATACCAACCACCCAGAAATGGATATATTACTATACCAACCTCCCAGAAATGGATATATTACTGTACGGACCGCTTAGATGCTAGAGTTTTGCAAATGAAACAGTTGATTCAAACTTATACTTGGTTAATAGAAATTAGAGAATAGGGAGATAATCTAATTACATAGGAGTGTAGATAGATTATTAGTATTTTTTAAAAGTGAATGTAGAATAGTAAAAATATCTTTTCAAAATAACTTATATATGGTATGATAATATATAGTTTTTATTACTACGTTATGTGATAACGTAAAACGATATATTATGGGTATAATCACAATAGAAACGATTACAGGAGGTTTATTATGTCATACAAAATTATCGGCGACAGTTGTACCGATTTACCAATAGATTTAAAGAATGATGCTACGATTCAGTTAGTACCATTATCCATGCAAATAGAGGATGAGATTATTGTGGATGATAGTACATTTAATCAAATTGAATTCTTAAGAAAAATGGCTGCAAGTAAAGAGTGTCCGAAATCCTCATGCCCTTCTCCTGAAAGCTATATGGCTGCATTTGAAGGAGCAGATGATGTATTTGTTATAACATTGTCTTCTAAGCTTAGTGGCTCATACAACAGTGCAGAACTAGCTAAAAAGTTATATTTAGAAGAACATCCTGGTAAAAATATTCAAGTAATTGATTCAAAATCAGCTTCTGCTGGTCAGACACTTCTTGTGTATAAATTAAAAGAGTTATTAGATAAAGGAACTAGTTTTCAAGAGACAGTAAAACTGGTAAATGCATTCCGAGATTCAATGCAAACAAAATTCGTATTGGAATCTTTAGAAAACTTACGTAAGAATGGACGTTTAAACAATATAACAGCAGTTATCTGTAGTGCTCTAAATATAAAACCTATTATGGGGGCTACCGACGGTGAGATTGTAAAATTAGATCAGGCACGTGGTATTGAGAGAGCTTTACTTAAAATGATTAAGTTTGTAGAAGAAGATGTTAAAGATGCAAAAGATAGAATTCTTGGCATTACACATTGTAATAATTATGAACGTGCATTGTTTGTAAAAGAAGAGATGTTAAAACGTATACCTTTTGCAAAGTGTTTCATTGCAGATACTAACGGAATCGCAAGTTTATATGCAAATGATGGTGGAATTATAATAAGCTATTAATTCTGTATCTTATTTATATCATTTTGATTCATTTTATTGCACCATGCATAAAGCAAATTAAATGATGTGAATGAATAAAAAATGGCATAAGCGCATGGTATTAATCTGCTTAGGCACACACTTCATCAAAGAAAGGAATTAGGACAGTGAAGGATTTTGTTATTACTACAGACTCAAACTCAGATTTACCACTGGCATATATAAAAGAAAAAGAAATTGGTGTAATATCTCATTACTATGATTTAGAAGGAACAACTTACGGAGAGGATAATTTACTACCTGCAAAAGTTTTTTACGATAAAATGCGTCAAGGATTAATGCCAACAACGATGGCTAGTAATCCAGCAGTGATACGTGAAGTATTTCAGGGTTATGTGGACCGAGGGCTTGATGTTTTACACATAAGCTTTACATCAGAACTTAGTGGTGGGTTTAGCAATGTTTCTGTTGGTGCAGCTGAAATATGCGAAGAAAATCCTGGAGCTAAAATTGTAGTTATCGACACTCTAAATGCTTCTTTAGGTGAAGGAATGGTTATCATGAAAGCCGTTTCGATGAAAGAAGAAGGGAAAAGTATGGATGAAATTGTCCAGTGGATTGAGGCACATAAACTTGAGTTTTGTGTTCAATTTACAGTGGATGATTTATTCCATTTACATAGAGGCGGTCGTGTATCAAAAGCTACTGCAATTATAGGATCCATGATAAATGTAAAACCTATTCTTTATGTGAATAATGAAGGTGCACTGGTTTCATTATCTACTTGCAGAGGAAGAAAGAAATCTCTTATTACTTTAGTTGATAATATGATTGCTCGCATGGGTAAATATAAAGAAGGTAATGATGTGATTTGTGTTGTTCATGGCGATGCAGAGGAAGACGCACAGTTTGTGGTTAATTTAATCAAAGAAAAATTAAATCGAGATAATATATTAGTTAATACGATTAGTCCTAGTATAGGTGCTCACTCAGGTCCAGGTGCTCTTGGAATTTGTTTTATGGGTGAAAATCGTTAATGTGAACTAAATTTTGCAAGGTTTACTTCGTTATGAAAGAAGTTAACCTTGTTTTTATTATAGGAAAGACCTTGTTAATGTAAAGCATAAAGTTTCATTCTGGAGATATTAATCTAAAAATGGCATGAGTGGAATTAATGCTTTTACACCTTCTGTTTTAACAATTTCATCTGCTAATATAGAAAGCGTTGTCTTTGACAAAAAAGGTGCTAGCCCAGCGAGATTCTTAACACTGCCTCCGTTTTCTATGAAACGATGTGCAATTGAACTAAGGGTTTCTTTTGATAAAAAAGGAGCTAGAGCTATAAGTTCCTCAAAATTCGCATCTCCTTCAGCTGTCATAGCAAGTGCATCAAGTGTTTGACTACCAATGAATGGAGCAAGTGCAATAAGTTCGTGTAGATTCGTTTGAGTAAGTTTTAATGCCGCTTTATCGATGGCTTCTGTACTTAAAAATGGGGCCAATGCAACAAGAACTGATATCTTTTGACTTTCTGTTTGTTTCTCTGCTAATTTGTCTAAATAATCGGTTTCTAAAAAAGGAGCTAATGAAAGCAATTCATCAATCGTTATAGTATCATCCGTTTCAGTAATGATTTTTTGTAAGATGCTTTGGGTTTGTGTTGGTTTCAGGATAGGAGCAACTTCTACTAAGTCATCTGCCGTTACTTTATTTCTTTCAATATAGCTATCTTCAGTACCCCCGATTACATGTTTGATTAATTCCACAGGCTTTTTGTCTTCTAATAAATCTTCTATATTAATATTTAAAGCAGTAGTTAAAGTTGTTAGTTTTGATATATCCGGCATAGAGTTTCCGCGTTCCCAGTTGCTTACTGCTTGATAGCTCACCCCCATGATATCTGCTAAATCCATTTGCGTAAGATTGTTTTCTTTACGTAATGTTGCAATTTTCTTTCCTATTAAAGTTGTGTTAAACA
>CAJJLI010000399.1 GCA_905192625.1 uncultured Clostridium sp.
CTAGGAAGCCCCCACTTCTAAAGTGGTGGGAGCATGTCACTATTAGTAGCGATTTATGTCTTGGAAACGATATCAGGTACAAGTGTAAATGTTAGTGTAGAGCTTGCTACGTTGTTTTCCTTCATAATCGCTATTATATGTGAAGCAATACGTAGGAAAAGTACGGAAATAGCATTCAGCAAAACGGAAAACTTTTTTAAAGGAATGGGCAATTCATTGCCAATTGTTGCTCTACTAGTTGCAGCAACAGTTTATGTTTCTGGACTAAAGGCGATTGGGCTAATTGCTTCATTGCAAAATATGATGCTTAAAATTCAGGGATCTGGGATGGGATTTGTCTTACCACTCATATTAGTATGTTTGACCATTGTCATTGTATTAGTTAGTGGAAGTGGTACCGCTTTGTTTTATGCATTGGTTCCATTGATGGTGCCACTTGCAAGTGCTGCTGGTATTAGTGCTTTAGCAATTACAGTTCCAATGGCATTGGCAGGAAATATTATACGTGCAGTCTCTCCTGTAGCTGCGGTAGTAATGATAGTTTCTGGAACGGTTAAAATTAGTCCATTAGAACTTGTGAAACGAACTTCCATCCCAATGATAACAGGTGTTGTGTTTATGTTTGTTTTATCGATGATTTTGTTTTTATAGAATAGATTTTCTAAGACGCGTGTGTTATATTAGTTGTAATGATTTTTTGTCTGGAGGGACTATAATGAAAGTTACAATTAAAGATATAGCACGGGAGGCCGGTGTTAGCGTAGCAGCGGTTTCTTTAGTGTTAAATCAGAAAGAGTGCAGAATCGCGGATGATACAAAAAAAAGAATAATTGAAGTTGCAAAGCAATTTAATTATACAGTGAATCAACAGGCAAGAAGTTTGGTTACGAAAAGATCGAATGTAATTGGATTAATCATTCCGGACATAGAGAATATTTTCTTTTCAGCGTTATCTAAGAGAGTTGAAGAATATTGCCGTAAAAAAGGATATGCTATTATGATTGTTAACTCCGATGAGAATCCGAAAGAAGACATTGAGTTATTGCATGTGTTGGTATCTAGAGGAGTTGATGGCATTCTTTATACACCAAGTTTAGGTAGTGACGAAGACTATGAGAAGATTAAAACATATCTCAAGACACTTCCAATTCCTTACGTGTTGGTGGATCGTTATTTGGATGGAATTGATTGTAACAAAGTTTTTATTGATAATATGAATGGTTCTTTCCAAGCAGTCTCTATGCTGGTAAAAAGCGGACATACCAAAATTGGATGTATTGCAAGTGGTGTGCGCAAATCAACTACGAACTCTCGTATTACTGGATATAAAGAGGCTATGAACCACTTTAACTTGCCTGTGGATGAGAATTATATTTTTGATGGTCAATATAAAATGATTGGTGGCTATGAAGCTGGAAAAGAGATTGTAAATAGTGATCTTACCGCAGTGTATATTTGTAACGACATGATGACTCTTGGATTTTTAAAATATTTAGGTGAATGCGGGAAAAAAGTTCCTGAAGATTTTTCTATCATAAGTTATGATAATACATTACATAATTTTGTTGTATCGCCAAAGATCACTACAATAGATCAGGACTTAGGGAAACTAGCAAGAAATTCTTGCCGATTATTACTCAAAAATATTAATAATGAAAACGTAGAACCAGAAGTGATATGCTTACATCCGCAGTTAATCGTGAATGAAAGTGTAAAGAAAATGAATGGTTAATTGACAAGTGAATAAAAGAACTTTAGAAAAGAATGTAAAAAGACTGTATTAAAATAGATTATTCTATTTTGTGACGGTCTTTTTTTTTTTTTATTATTGCAACATTTCAGTGATCTTAATTGTATATAAGATAGAACCGCAAGAACGGTTCCTATAAAATGTATAAAAAGAAAGGGAATGATAATTATGAGAAAGTTTATTGCGATTGCTTGCACCGCTTTAGTACTACCACTTGTTGCAGTTGGTGACTTGCAGGTTACCACAAAAGGAAAGGATGGAAAAGTAAATGTTGCTACATGGGGTGATGAAGAATTTTCATATTCAATTTCTTTTCATAAAGATGGAGTAGATGGTAATATTATAAGTGATATAATAAGCAGTATTTATTAAATAAAAGTGGGCAGTACTTGTAACTTAAGTATTGCCTTTAATTTATCAGAGGTGGTTAATGGTGGGTGCATACGAACTCCAGAATACATTTTGGAGATTATTAATGTTAATAGAAAATAACATACATTTTTTTATATCCTTACTGTTTTTTGAAAATTTAACAAAAGATAATAGAGATATCGTTTTTGAAGGTGACGTCAATTGTAAGGCACAGATTAATCAAGCAGAAAGAATTCTTAATGAGTATGGAAATAGTATTTTACGTCTTGCGTACTCATTCTTACACAATATGAGTGATGCGGAAGATGTTTTACAAGATACATTGATACAATACATCAAAACTGCTCCGTTTTTTGATACAGCGTCTTATGAAAAAGCATGGCTTATGCGTGTGGCTATTAACATTAGCAAAAATAAAATCTCGTATAATAAAATTCGTAAAACAGATGAGTTAAGCGAGAATTTAGAAGCATCTGAAAAAGAGGACCTAGCATTTGTATGGGATGCAGTAAAGAAGCTACCCACAAAGTATAGGGAAGTTGTTCATCTTTATTATTATGAAGGATATTCTACAGTTCAGATAGCGCAGATGCTATCGAAGAAAGAAGCTACCGTTCGTTCATTATTAAAAAGGGGTAGAGAGAAACTAAAAGAAATATTGAAGGTGGTTTATGATTTTGAAGAATAGGTATGATAGAGTTATGGAAAATGTGGAAGTTACGGATGAAATGCATGAGCGGATTATGAAGAAAATCAATGAGGTGGAATTTGTAGAAACACAAAGAAATAAAATTGCTTTTAAAAATTACAAAAGATATCTTTCAATTGCTGCTTGTTTTGTGATACTGCTGGTTGGATCGCTTGTTATTCGAAATCTGGTGAACCATAGACAGGAAAATCTACAACAGGTTGTGCCAGATATTATGGAGTACAATTCCCTGGATGAACTTTCTGATGCTGTCAATTTTAAAGTGTGTGAAATAAAGAAATTACCGTTTGAGGTAGCAGAAGTTAAATATATCGCTTATTGGAAAGAACTTGCGCAAATTGAATATATCAATCCAGGCAATACACTAGTACTTAGAATGGCTATTTCTAATGATGATATAAGTGGAGACTTTTATGATTATCCAGAAGTTAAATATATTATTGATCAAAACATTACTCTTACTATTAAGGGAGAGAGTAACA
>CAJJLI010000400.1 GCA_905192625.1 uncultured Clostridium sp.
CTTGCGATATAAGGAGACGCAGACACTACCAATGCTACGATTGTTGCATTTGTTCCTAAGGTAGTTACAACAATCAATCGTGTAAATGGAGAGATTGCTAATAACAAAATAATGAATGGCACCGAGCGTAATATATTTACAATAAACCCAAGAACCTTGTTTAAGATTGGCATTGGACGAATTCCTTGTTTATCTGTAACAACCAAGATTACACCAAGCGGCAATCCAATTACATAAGATAGAAATGTGGAGAAGAAAATCATATATAATGACTCCCATAAGCCTTTTACTAACATCTGTATCGTTGCACTATCAAACATCTTCTTCCACCTCCTCAAATGTTACATTATGATCTTTTAAATAATTCAGTACACGATTTGTAATAACCTCTTCATCTGGTACTTGAATTATCATTTGACCCACAGCGTTTCCTTCGATATTTCTAGTTTCTGCAAACAGTATGTTAACTGCTGTTTTACATTCAAGAACCAAGTTTGATAAGACAGGTTCATAAGAAGAACGTCCATCAAATATGATACGATATTTATTTCCATGTACAATCTCTGCTTTTTTCGATGCATTGGAAAATACAAGTCTCTTTGCTATTTCTGACTTTGGTCTTGTAAAAATATCAAGAACGCTTCCAACTTCTGCAATCTGGCTTTGATCAATAATTGCAACGCGGTCACAAATTTCTTCAATAACTGCCATTTCATGGGTAATAACAATAACGGTAATTCCAAGGGTTTTATTGATTTCCTTTAACAATTGTAAGATAGATCTTGTAGTCGTTGGATCTAGTGCACTTGTTGCTTCATCACAAAGTAAAACTTTAGGATTGTTCGCTAATGCTCTCGCAATTGCAATTCTTTGTTTTTGTCCACCTGATAATTGAGATGGGTATGCTTTCGCTTTGTCAGATAATCCAACCATTTCAAGAAGTTCGTAAGCTCTTTTTCTAGCTTCCGATTTCTTCACCCCTGAAATCTCTAACGGGTAACATATATTATCAAGAGCTGTTCTTTGCATCAACAGATTAAACTGTTGAAAAATCATTCCAATGCTCTTTCTTGCATTTAATAGTTCTTTTGCTGGTAAAATCGTTAAATCTTTATCTTCAAAATATACAGAACCATTGGTTGGCTTTTCAAGTAAATTGATGCAGCGCACCAAAGTACTTTTACCCGCTCCACTAAGTCCTATAATTCCAAAGATTTCACCTTCGCGTATCTCTAGATTGATATTATCCAGAGCTTTTACTGTATTGTTTTTTGTACGATATATTTTCTCTAAATTTTCGAGCCTTATAATCGGACTTCTCATATCTTTTTCCTCCAATACTTTTTGTATCATCGGCTACTTTCACCTACTAAAAATCAAAAAAAAGGCAGGTAAATGAAAAGCAGCTTGTTAAAAACAGCTATGCTTTTTATCTCCTGCACCTAACTTCATTTCTAGTATGTACTAAAATGTTAGAATCTAATTAATAGATCATTGACACTTCAATTGCATGCATTCGATTTTTCACATAACTTAACATATTCATCATTTTCATACAACAACACATGACTAATCGACACATACTCAGCACCTCAATTCCTACTATTTAGATATGATTTACTTGTTTATTGATGAAAGTATAGCCTACCTTTTTCTTGTTGTCAAGAATTTTTTATTAATTATTCTAAATAATTATTCATGTGCCGAAAACCTTGTCACAAACATTATCTTCTAGCTTTGTCCCAGGCTTTCGACATTTCTACAACTTCTTCTAGTGTTGCTGTTTCATTTGACGGACAATTTCTTTTGCCTTTGGTGTTGCTGCAAGTCCACCAAAACCAGTTTCTCGTAAGGATGCGTCCATACTCTCCCCAACGGAGCGCATTGCATCAATTACTTGATCTACCGGAATTGCACTTTTGATTCCTGCAAGGGCCATATCTGCCGCAGCTAAGGCATTTACTGCCCCTATGACATTACGTTTTACACATGGTACTTCAACTAAACCTCCAACAGGATCGCAAACCAGACCAAGTAGATTTTTTAATGCCATAGCACTAGCATTTGCGATTTGATCATCATCTCCTCCTTTTAAGGAAACCAATGCTGCAGCTGCCATAGCAGATGCACTTCCTATCTCTGCTTGACAACCTCCTGCTGCTCCTGAAATAAAAGCCCGCTTAGCAATTACTTGCCCCAGCCCCGCAGATACATAAAGCGCATCAATCATTTGATCTTCACTCAACTGCTTTTCTTCATGGATGCTTGTAAGTACAGATGGCAAAACTCCGCACGCACCAGCGGTTGGCGCCGCCACGATACGTTTCATACAAGCGTTTGAAGCACCCATTTGTAGGGCCCGTGCAATTACCAATGAAACAAAATCACCACTGATGCTCTCCTGATGATTTCTATAATCCTCCATGAGACCACCTTCTTTACCAACAAGACCGCTTGCTGATACTGATTCTTTGTCATAAGAGGCTGTCGCATCTAACATCGCTGTCCATAGAAGTCTCATTTTTTCTATCGATTCTTGCTCTTTTACTCCTCTTTCTTCGCAATCATCGTTTCGAATTACCTGTGCAAAATGGATTTTTTCTTTTTTACATATTTTCAAAATGGATTCTACTGAATTAAATGGCACGTTTGTTCTCCTTTTCACTTAATCGGTAAGTAAATACGTTACTTTATTCACTCCCTTTAATTGCTCTAAGTATCTAAGGGATTCTTTTGTAATTTGCTGGTCCATTTCAATTACCATAATTACATCGCCACCACGTTTTTCTCGATATAGCTGCATCGTTGCAATATTTATTTCATTGTCTGAAATTGTTTTGGTTATACCTGCAAGACATCCTTTTTCATCCACGGATTGGATAATCAGCGTTGGCTTTTCTCCAGAGAAATTCACTTCCATATTGTCTATTTTCGTTACAACAATTCTTCCACCACCAATAGAGGAAGCTTGTAACGATAAGTTTTTCCCGTCGCCATCTTCTATGTCTAGTCTCGTAGTGTTTGGATGAGCATCTTTGATATTTTTTTGTTCAAATATAAACTCCAAGCCTTTCTCATTTGCTAGTTCAAAACTCTTTGGTATGTTGATATCATCTGGTAACATTCCAAGCAAACCCGCAATTAAAGCTCGGTCTGTACCATGACCAACGCCAGTCGCCGCAAATGACCCATGTAAATAAATATGTGCTTTCGTTGCTTGACTACCAAGTAGTTTTCTCGCAATTAACCCAATTCGAACGGCTCCTGCAGTATGTGAACTTGAAGGACCCACCATTACTGG
>CAJJLI010000401.1 GCA_905192625.1 uncultured Clostridium sp.
TAAACGGAAATTATGCACTTGATTTTGGACTAAAGACAGAAGAAGCTATCTTTGCAGATACAAGTTTAACAGAAGAAAAATATTGGAATTTGATTGCAGCGAAAAGTGCTGATCTTGAGGATGCATCAAAAGTCGAGCTATTTAAAAAAGTTATTAATGCATTTCAGTCAACAGAAACAGAAAAAGTTTTTAATGATCAATTCGGAGGATACTTCATTAAAGTGGGCTGGGATCAAGATTTAATCACAAAATAATTTGAATAGCTTAATACTGAAAAGTTTACGTTTAAGTAGCTAAATTTAAATAGTTTTAACAGAGTGGAGGAATACATAATGGAGAATATATGTGAACTTTTTGATATTATACAAGACAAAAATCGTATAATAACAGAGCATATTGATGAAAAATATCTCAGTGATTCATTAGGTAGGCTAAAAGGAACTGCGTCTGCGGTAGTTTTTCCAATCTCCACGGAAGAAGTAAGCGAAATTATGAAATGGGCTTACGAAAGAGAAGTTTCTGTTACTCCAAGGGGGGCAGGAACCAATTTGGTTGGTTCCACTGTCCCAGATCATGGAGGAATTGTTCTTGATTTGACCCGCATGAATCGCATACTTGAACTTGATTACGAGACATTCACTGCAACGGTTGAGTCTGGCGTTATTTTACAGGATTTTCAGCGATATGTTGAAGAACAAGGATTGTTCTATCCGCCAGACCCAGGTGAAAAGTTGGCTACAATCGGTGGGAACATTAGTACGAATGCCGGAGGAATGAGAGCAGTAAAATATGGTGTAACTAGAGATTACGTCATGGGAATTGAGGCAGTGCTTCCAGATGGTAGTATTATTAAAGTGGGAAGTAAGAATATAAAAGATAGTTCCGGGCTCTCCCTTAAAAATCTGATGATTGGTTCCGAAGGAACACTTGCTGTTATTACAAAATGTATCCTAAAATTGATTCCAAAGCCTGAGATATCCGTTAGCGCGTTAGTTCCTTTTAGTAGCTTAAATAGTGGAATTGAGTGTGTTCTTGATATTATTAAGGAAAGTTTAAATCCTACGGCGATTGAATTTGTGGAAAAAAAGGTAATAAAGCTTGGAGAGGATTTTCTGCAGATTCAATTTCCTTATCCTGAGGCAATGGCTTACATTATTCTTACTTTTGACGGAAGAAAAGAGGAAGTTGAGTCAAACATACATCGGGTAAAAGATGTTGTACTTAAAAAACAAGCACTTGATTTCATTGTTTTAAATGAAAAAAAATTATTGGAAGATGTATGGAAGTTAAGAGGTGCACTGGTAAAAGCTGTGGAGGCAGAATCGGAGCAAGAGCCTGTTGATATCGTTGTTCCGATTAATAAGACGGCTGAATTTATTGAAATTGTAAATGAGCTAGAGAAAGACTCTGGAATGCAGATGGTAAGTTTTGGTCACGCAGGTGATGGAAATGTTCATCTTTGCGTAATCCGTGGTAATCGAACACAGGAAGAATGGGAAGAAGAAAAAAATAAAAATCTCAGTGCTATTTACCAGAAAGCCTATAAACTAGGAGGTCTTACCTCTGGAGAACATGGAATAGGGTTATCCAAAAAGAAATATTTTTTAGAAGAGACAGATACTCTGAATATACAACTTATGAGAGGTATTAAAGAAGTATTTGATACAAAGAAGATTTTAAACAGTCATAAAAGCTACAACTTATAAACGAAAGCTATCAAGTACTTGATATTTACGAAAGGGGTTAAAATGAAAGCTTTAAGCAATAGAACAGCTAATTTTACAGACTCTGTTATCAGAAGAATGACACGCATATCCAATGAATATGGTGCAATTAATTTATCTCAAGGATTTCCTGATTTTGATCCACCAAAAGCCATCACAGATAGATTAGCTGAAATAGCAGCGAAGGGACCTCATCAGTATGCAATCACATGGGGTGCTCAAAATTTTAGGGAAGCATTAGCAAAAAAACATGAACATTTTTCAAATATGAGTGTGGATCCTAATTCAGAAATCGTTGTTACCTGTGGTAGTACGGAAGCGATGATGGCGGCGATGATGTCTGTTACTAACCCAGGGGATAAAGTTATAGTATTTTCACCATTTTATGAAAATTATGGTGCGGACACGATTCTTTCAGGAGCAGAACCAATTTATGTTCCACTAAATCCACCTGAATTTAGTTTTGATGCAAATGTTTTAGAGGATGCATTTAAAAAAGATGCAAAAGCTTTGGTTCTTTGTAATCCATCCAATCCATGCGGTAAGGTTTTTACAAGAGAAGAATTACAAATTATCGCAGATCTTGCAATAAAGTACGATACATATGTCATTACCGACGAAGTGTATGAACACATTATTTATGAACCATATAAACATACCTATCTTTCAACTCTTCCAGGAATGAGGGAACGTACCATTGTATGTAGCTCATTGTCTAAAACGTATTCTATTACAGGTTGGAGACTTGGATATGTAATTGCGTCCCCTGAAATCATTGAACGAGTGAAAAAAGTTCATGATTTCCTTACAGTTGGGGCAGCAGCACCACTTATGGAAGCGGCTGTGGTTGGACTGTTGTTTGAGGATGACTACTATAAAGATTTAAAGAATCACTATACTCATATGAAAAATGTTTTCATTCATGGGTTAAAGGATATAGGGCTTCGTTTTACCGAACCTCAGGGTGCTTATTATGTATTAGTTGATATTAGTGATTTTGGATATCAAAGTGATATAAAATTCTGTGAGGATTTGGCAAGAAAAGTTGGTGTCGGTGCAGTACCTGGCTCAAGCTTTTTTAAAGAAGATGTAAATCATCTCATCCGTTTTCATTTTGCCAAAAAGGATGAAACGCTTATAAAAGCACTTGATAATCTATCCGATATCAAAAGAATAATGAAGTAAGATATCGGAACAAAATGAACCGTTCACCGTCGAATTGACAGGTAGCGGTTTATTTTTATTTACACTTAGAAACGGTAAAGCATTTGCTTTTGATGTGTTATATGATAATTATACATAATATGGAAACGTCAAGGGGTGAGTAAATGTCTAAAATTAAAGAAGTTGCACAAGCTTGTGGGGTATCTGTAACGACAGTGTCAAATGTTATGAATGCAAAAGGACGAGTTAGTGAAGAAGCAAGAAATCGTATATTATTAGTTGCGAAACAGATGAACTATGTACCCAACTGAATGGCGAGGAATTTAAAACAGCATAAATCGAAAGTAATTGGAATTATTACAGAGGATTTAACCGTTTTTAATTGCGTTGATATCATTGATGGTATAAAC
>CAJJLI010000402.1 GCA_905192625.1 uncultured Clostridium sp.
ATCAAATTCATTTTGTTTGTTTTTATCTTCATTTTTCAATACTTTTAATGACATGTTTCCAATACGTTCAGTCAATAAAAAAACTGGCTTGTATAGTTTTTTTGTAAGCAAAATTGACATGCCTGTAATTGTAATAATGCCAATGATCAGAGCTATTGTTAAATATAAGATAGAATCGCCCTTACTACTGACTACGTCCATATCATAACTAACCAAATATGTCCATTTCAATACAGCCGAATGTGCTGTTGCAACACTGTATGATCTGTCACCATTTAATCTTATATTTTTTGCTGTTTTAATTTTATCCATATGATTTTTTGCATAGGATGCTATTACTACGTCAGTTGTGTATATTACATTTCCATCATCATCAAGAACTGTTATATCGCCACCACCTAAATCTTCCCTTAACTTCCTTTGTAAGAAATCCATATCAATGTTTATTATCATAAGGCAATTTGGATTCTTTTTTATCGTTGGTGCTTTAATTATTAGACTTACCCCATTGATTTTTACTTCTTCGCGACTTAATTTTATATCTTCCATTCCGGCATTATCTAGCCAAAAGCTTCTAGTAAAAGTTCCCTCATAATGTTTAAAAATCTCTTCTACTGTTTCTTTATTTTTTACTTCATTATAACGATACAATCCCCGGTTACTAAGTACCCAACCAGTATCAAAATTAATAAAGGTGTATCCTGATATGTATGATAAATAATAATTACTTCCTGATAATATATCGGATGCCTTTTTTAAATGCGAATAATCCGAATATGAGATATCTGAATTAATTAACCAACTAAGCTCATCTCTACTTGTCTCGTATAAATAACTTCTACGTATACTATCAAGTGCAGTGTCTATTTTTGATTTCACTTGTGATACCATTGCTTTTGTTGATGCATGTATTTTATCAGATACTCCAGAAGTATAAGTTTTGTAAGAGAACATACCTAATATGATAGTCGGTACTAACATAATAACCATTATGCAGATAAAAACTGTTCGTTTATAATTAAAGTATAATCGTTTTTTCCCCTTCATTGCTTCCTCCTACCATTCATTTGCAATAAAAAAAGAGCTGCTTTTTAATTAACTCTATATGCAATGCTCTTTCATGTTATAGTTTACGATCGTTAACACATATAAATGTCTTTAAAATCATTTGTTAATTCTCTACGAG
Organism: uncultured Clostridium sp.; assembly: GCA_905192625.1. GTDB lineage: Bacteria > Bacillota > Clostridia > Lachnospirales > Lachnospiraceae > Lachnoclostridium. Next base: position 1,187 of record CAJJLI010000402.1, read on the forward strand.
TAAGCTAACAATTATTATACACTTTTCCACTATATCACATTTCTAAGCAAATTTTTCCTAATTCAATTATAGCAAATGGCACTATTTTTTTCAATGCAATAACGCAAAAATAGTAATAATGACTATATCGGCTCATAATTTCTTTATTTTTGATAACTATTATTCACTTATTTACATTTATTGTTTTTTCACTAATATAAGGATTTTATAGTAAAAGAAGAATATAGAAATCGTGGTATTGGTACAAAGCTATTCGAGGCATCAAAACAATGGGCAAAAGACCGTCATATGGAATATTTTCGATTGACTGTTTTACCTACGAATGAAAGTGGAATACGTTTTTATAAACGCCATGGACTAATGGGGTACATGCTTACTATGGAGTGCCCTCTATAAGTTCAGTGCAATAAATTAGTATTAAGCTTACAATTATTCAATCTCCTTAATTCTTACAAAGTTAAAAGCGAATGGTCATTATATTCCATTCGCTTTCCTTTATTACTTGCCACATGTTTTATCCTTTAAAATACGAATACTACAACTAATAATATAAAAAATAATATTAACTATCAATTCCCATAATACTCACCCAAAGATATCCCGTTCTCACCCAGTGGAATTTTATGGTCGAGTCCAATAAATTTACCATTTGCCTGCCATAGCGCAGGTTTTAAAAGTGCATATTTTTCTTCGTCCCAGGTTCTCCAATCATAACTTAATAATCCACCAGTATCACCGGAATTCGGATTGATGCACCAAAATGTATGATGAATCCGATTATTAACCATATAATCTCTTAATAAGGTCATCCATTTTTGATTCTTTGCACCATCCATAAATCCTCCCCATTCGCCAATAAAAAGTGGGGCGATACCTTGGTCATTAATATATGCCCAAGTATCATACCAATAATCGTCAAGAAGCGTTTGTGTAGTAAAGTCCTTATCAAACCAAGATTGGCTATATACAGATGGCCCATAATCATGAGGTGAATACACGATTTGACTGTTAAGAGTACCGATATCTACCGGGTAATCTTTCACACCTCTTAAATTACCACCCCACCACGCACCATTCCATGGTGATGCATCACCAGAAGCCCCCCAAATATCTGGTGTGTCATAAGAATAACCCAATTCTGTTTTTGGATATTGTTCCACACCTTCAATCATAATTAAAACTTTAGGATTTTTTGAAAGGATTGCTCTTGCACAACGTTCTGCTGCATATTTCCAGTTGTTTTCATCGGTAGTATTATCCCACTTTGCCATATCTGATGGGGTGCTTGGGGAATATCCTCTTTTTCCATGTGGTTCATTTTTTATGTCAAATGCTAAAATGGTATCGTCGTTTTTGTATTTATCCGCAAGCCATGCCAAAGTATCGATCCACTTTTCTGTAGTAATCTCACCAGCCGTTGTCGTGGTTAATCCATACCATAACGGATAGTTATGTCCAGAATTATTCGCATCTGGACTATGTACATCCACCATTACTTTGATGCCTAGCTCTTTGCAATAGCCCATAATGATATCAAATATTTCCATACTGTTTTTCACTTTATTATTCACAGTATCATAAAAATCTGGGTTACAAACATAATACGGAGGATTGTTTACCGCCGTAACACTTGAAACTTTATTTGGTTTTCCTATCATCCAACTATACAATAGCTCAGTTGAAATCGGTACTCTTAAAAATCCAATTCCTCGATTTGCAATGTTGGTTAATGTCTCTTTTACATCATACCATGCTCCATGGAATACATTTTCACTGCAATTAAATCCAAACCAATTTGCACCAGTGAGCCATACCTCATTACCATACATATCATAGATTTTATTACCTACACAATGCAACCAGTCATCATTATTTGTGTCTGCAGCAATGACCTTTTGTTCACTTTTAAAGTAACCTGATGAAAAGAAAATTATTAAAATCATTAGTGTTGAAATCATTCTTTTGATTTTTTTCATAATACGCTTCTCCTTTCATAAAATTAATAAATTTCGTGCATCTCTCCTACCATATATATGTTAGGCTAATTTCATAATGAATTATTTTTCCTTTGGTGCTAATCATCATACCAATTTACGA
>CAJJLI010000403.1 GCA_905192625.1 uncultured Clostridium sp.
GTAGTTATATTTTTCTGCAATATATCCTGCAAGATATGGCATTTGAAAGGTTTTTAACTCCTGATAGTTATAAGGCTCTATTAAGTCCATAAGTAGATCGTTCATTTTTGAAGAAGCATCCACGGGTATATTTAAGTAATTTAAGTTTACTTTACGATACACATGGTAATACTTTGTTTCTGTGTATATGTAATCACCACTTGTATAAGTTCTAACTCTTGTACAGGTAGCATCGATATCCCCAGAACCATTTACATCATATAACCAGAATGGAACGTAAATACCAGTTATATTTTTGATTCGATCTGCTGTCATAAATCCAGGCGGTGTTAATTTGCCACCTTTACACCATTTAATAAAAGCCTGCTGAGCTTGAGATTTGTTAATTTTAAATGGTATGATTCTTGCTGGTTGTAGTGCACCAGTTAATCGATCGCCAAGAACAATCCCAGCACCACAAAAACTACAAGTAGTAGCAGTTGTATTGCTATCGGTTAAAACAACAGCTCCACAATTATTACATTGATATTGCGTTGCTTCTCCCTCTTTAAACGTCCGATGTAATGTTTCGTCATAAGTGTCATTATAGTCAAAAGAAGCCTCATCTTTAATCTCGCTGGTATCAAAGATATTAACATTGGGGGAATCGTTTGAAGAACCTTCTGGTATGTCAGGGATAGGCATATGATCAATATCTTCCTTACGCCCACAACTATCGCAATGCAAGGTGCCTGAGACAGAATCATATTCCATATCAGCACAACAGTTAGGACACTTATATTGAATTACCATAATGTAATCTCTCTTTCATTATAAAAAATAGAAATAAAGGAGGTAGTCATAAACCATTTCGATTTATGGTTTTTATGCTACCTCCTTTGTAATATTCATGACATTTGAAAGTCTAGGGCGTACTATTTATTACTTACCTAAACTTGCTTTTAATGCAGCCAACTCGTTATCAATGTCTGACGCTGGAGAGTCATACTTTGTAGTTAAGTCTTTTATATTGTTCTCTGGAGTGGATCTGTTTAACTCAGCCATAGCATTTGCTTCATCAAGTTTCTTGTTTGCAATATCTTCGAAACGTTCAAAACTGGACATGGTATTGTTGGCGTTAGTGAAGGATGAACCCATTTTATTAATACGCTCTTGGGTTTTTGCTACAGCTAGTTTTCCTTTAATCATATCCTTGCGTGATTCTAACTCATTAATATCGCTGACAAGTTTATCATGCATGGACTTCATATTAGCTGCATTTCCGTGGGCCAATGCATAAGCTTCTTGATAGCCGGAAAGCTTGTTTGTCAAGCTTGCTTTTTGCTCTAAGAATTTCTTAGCGTCTGCTTCGTTGTTTGCTTCTAAAGCTTTAATTGCATATGTTTGCATTTTAGCAATATCAGCCTCACAATCGTCAAGTGCACGTTTTGCTCTTGCCTCTTCAGCCATAATAGACGCGGTCTCAGCTTTTACTTTACCTAAATCACTATTTAAATTTCTTAAACATTGATCAATCATTTTTTCAGGATCTTCAGCTTTATCTAATAGTGCATTGATGTTTGCAGACATAATGTCTTTAAAACGTGTTAAAATTCCCATAACATTGCCCTCCATCTGATTTTATATAACATAACATTTTCCAAACTATGGGTTTAGTTTAATATGATTTAAACAGATAGTCAAGTTAAAATACAATAAGAAAACTTAACAGAATCTGATAAAATCATTAACACTTAAAATAGTATGCATCAATCATTCCTTTTATCAATACGAAGTAAGATATTGAAATGGCTAGAACAAGAAAGCCTATCTTAGTTGTATTACCTTGTATATCGTGTTGATTATGAATTATTATTAATTTTAGTATAGGCTTGTAAGTGAAAGGTTTATACTATATAATCATAATGTTATGGAAATGAAAAGAGTTAACGTGATATTTGGAGGCAATATATGTGGATAGCAAAAGATTGGAAAGACTATGAAGTTATAGATACATCAAATGGTGAAAAACTTGAGAGATGGGGGAAATACACTTTGTTACGACCAGACCCTCAAGTAATTTGGGATACACCAAAAAATGATAAGGCGTGGAAAAAATGCAATGCGCATTATCATAGAAGTGCGAAAGGTGGTGGTGAATGGGAGTTCTTCGATTTACCAAAGCAATGGCAGATTTCGTACAAGTCTCTAACATTTAATTTACAACCATTTAGTTTTAAGCATACGGGGCTATTTCCTGAGCAAGCGGTCAATTGGGATTGGTTTAGTGAAAAAATAAAAAGAACATTAGAAAAAGAACCAAATCGTCAGATAAAGGTATTGAATTTATTTGCATATACCGGAGGTGCGACAATAGCAGCAGCAAAAGCAGGAGCAGCCGTAACTCATGTTGATGCATCCAAAGGCATGGTAACTTGGGCAAAGGAAAATGCTGTATCATCTGGTTTGGAAGATGCACCAATACGTTATATTGTGGACGACTGTGTAAAGTTTGTTGAACGTGAAATTCGCAGAGGAAATCGATACGATGCAATTATTATGGACCCACCATCTTATGGAAGAGGACCAAAAGGGGAGATATGGAAGATTGAAGAAAACATTCATTCCTTTGTTAAATTGTGTACCGAAGTTTTAACGGACCGACCATTATTTTATTTATTGAATTCCTATACAACAGGCTTACAGCCAGCGGTGCTGTCTTACCTTCTAAGTATAGAGGTGAAACAAAAATTTGGTGGGTTGGTAACAGCAGATGAAATTGGATTACCAGTTACTGCAACGAAACTTACATTGCCATGTGGTGCATCTGGTCGTTGGGAATCAAATGACTAAAATTTAATATAAGAGACATAAGGTGATATAGCTCATAAATTGAGTAAAACCTCTGTACGTAAACAGGATTGATTACGTACAGAGGTTTTTTATTTGTATGGAATATGTCGTAAAGCGGGCACACGCATTATTGGAAATTGCCAAGGTTTTCTATAGACGATATATTTACTCTGTAACGGTATCACCAATGTGTGATGATAGTACAATTCCATGTTTGTGCATTTGAAGAGAGATAATTATTTTTTGAACCACACCTAAAATAAGGTAAAAGAAAATAACTGGACTTAATGTAATATAACTACTGGAAACCATTGTATCATTTACAAGGTAATAGTCCCATTTAATAACGCAAGAAACCATTAGTAGTAATATCGCAATAAAAATATTAGTGTAAGCACTTACATTCTGAGCAACAAAAGAGCGTCGGAAGGAGAT
>CAJJLI010000404.1 GCA_905192625.1 uncultured Clostridium sp.
TGCTTTTACAGATATTGTTTGACTTGGTATAGAAAAAAATAGCAGTAGGGAACATATAAGGAATGAATACAAAAATTTTTTAAAAGTTTTCATAGAATCCTCCATTCAAAGAATGCGAGGAATAAAGATTCAGCGAACGCTGAGAGCAAACTTATAATAATGGTAACATAATGGAAATAATAAGTAAATACTTAATTAGATAGACCAGAGCACAGATTCATCGGAATGAAACTGTGCTCTGGCTTATTCATACATATATTTTAAGAAAAACTATTGGTAGGCACGTTTTTTTAGCAAAGGCTATAGGAATGATCTGTAATTATATTGCATGCAGATATTGTTCAATTTCATATACATACATGCAAAAAATCACTTAACTTAATTGCTAATTAACCCCTGTTCAATTAAGAAATCATGTGCAACGACATCAGGCTTTTCCTGTAATTCGTCAACTTTATAGTTGAGTTCCACCATAACATCGTTGGTAAGAACTGTACCAAGTTCATCCATGAGAGGCTCAATTTCTGGATACTTTGCTAGAACATCTTCACTGATAATTGGTATCGCATAATAAGGAGGGAAGAAACCTAAATCATCTTCTAATGTTACAAGTTCATATTTTTTAAGTAATCCATCCGTTGAAAATGCATCAATAATATCAACATCATTGTTGTTTAAGGCAATGTATCTAGGTGAGCTATCAAGAGCTTTTGAATCCTTGAATTTAAAACCATATTTCTTTTCTACACCTGGTAGACCATCATTTCGGTTTAAGAATTCAAACGTAGTTCCTGATACAAATTGATTGGCGACTTTAGCTAAATCACTAATAGTTTTTAAATTGTATTTCTCACTTGTTTCTTTTGTAATTGCAAGAGTATAAGTGTTGTTAAATCCCATCTGTTTTAATGTTTCAATTCCATACTTTTCTTTGAAATCAGCTTTAACAGTCTCATATACTTTATCAACATCGCTAATTGGTTCATGTTTTAACATATCACCATAAGCAGTTCCGCTGTATTCAACATACATATCAATTTCACCTGAGTTGAGTGCTGAGAAGCAAACTTGGGTTCCTCCAAGTTCCAATTGGCGGTTAACGGAAATATCGGTACGTTCTTCAATTAAATCTGCAACCATATTACCAAGAATTGCTTGTTCCGTATAGTCTTTAGAGCCAATTGTTATAACGTTATCACTTTTTTTAGCACCAGTGAAATAAGAGAGTATAAAAGAAGCGATAAGAACAAGGGATACAAGTGATAGCACAAGTTTCTTGCCGTTTCTTTTATTTCGATTGGTAGTAGGACCTCCTTTTTGTAGACTGATTGGTGTAACTAAACTTTCTATCATCGAGGCAATGAAGTCTACAAGAAGAGCAAGAAGACAAGCAGGTATTGCACCAGCTAAAATCTGAAAATTGTTAACAGTTCTAATCCCTGAGAATACGAGGTATCCCAAACCACCAGCGCCAATAAATGCAGCCATTGTCATAAGTCCAACAGCAGTTACAGCGGAAATTCGAACACCAGCCATAATGACAGGTAGTGCTAAAGGAATTTGTACTTTTGTAAGTACTTGAAATTTTGTTAAACCAATACCCTTCGCAGCTTCAAGTGTTTGGGAATTGATATTATCAATTCCTGTGTACGTATTTTTAATAATTGGTAACAACGAATAAAGAACAACGGTAACGATAGCAGGTGTAGATCCAATACCTAATAATGGAATCATAAATCCTAATAACGCCATACTTGGAATCGCCTGTACAATACTAGAAATTCCTAGTATTGGTTTGTTTAGTTTCTTGACGTAACTAATAAATATACCGAGTGGAACGCCAATTAAGATAGCTAATCCAACGGATATAACAGTTAGCTTAATGTGTTCTAGTAATAAACTTAAAATTTGTTGTTGGTTATCTATAAGATATTTAATAAATTCAATAATTTTCATATTAACACCTATTCCTATCACTTGTTTTCAAGTGATACTGCCATTTTAAGGTTGAAATAATACTTCTGGCAGACCTTTCTGTTTGTTTGATTTTCTTTCAACCATTCTCTTCGATATCTACATATTGCTGACTTAAAGTGGTTACAAGGCTACTGTTTGTAACAAGTCCTTTAAGAAATCCTTGCTCATCAACGACTGGCACGGTTGAAATATGATTTTCATTAACAAGGGATAGTGCATCAATAATTGTTTGCTCTGGAAGGAGTTTGTGAAATGATGTTCTCATTACCGTTCCAACTGGTTGCGCTTTATCTTCAATGTTTCGTAATTCCTTGGCTTTTATAATGCCTTCTAGCTTTCTATCCGGATTAATAATAAGTAGACTATCTACCTTATTACTTCTCATCTTTTCTAAGCATCTTCGAATGGATAAATCGCGTTGACAAGTGATAGGATGTTCAATCATGATATCAGATACTTTGATATATTCTGGAGAGGACCAGATACGATCTTTTCCAACAAAGCTAGAAACAAAATCGTTTATTGGATTTTTCAAGATATTTTCTGGTGTGTCATATTGAACAATTTCACCATCTTTCATAATACAAATCAAATCTGCAATTTTAATTGCTTCACTCATATCGTGAGTAACGAATACGATAGTTTTATTCATTTTTTCTTGTAATTGAATAAGTTCTTCTTGTAAATCAGAGCGGGTAATCGGATCAAGAGCGGAAAATGGTTCATCCATTAAAATGATATCTGGATCATTTGCAAATGCTCTTGCAACACCAATTCGCTGTTGTTGGCCACCACTTAATTCGGTAGGATAGCGATCAAGATATGCATCTGGATCTAAACCAACCATTTTCATTAATCGGATGGTATTTTTGGCAATTGTTTCTTTTTCTATTTTTTCAACTTTTGGTATCAGTTCAATATTTTCACGAATTGTCATATGTGGGAATAAACCAGTTTGCTGAATGACATATCCGATTTTTCTTCGCAGTTCGATTTCATCAATCTGCTCAATGTTTTTGCCATCAATAAAGATTGCACCTGAGGTAGGTTTAATCAATCGATTAATCATTTTAAGAGTGGTCGTTTTTCCACAGCCACTCGCCCCTATTATAGCAACAAGTTTGCCACTTTCAATTTCAAAGGAAAGGTCTTTGAGAATGACATTCCCTTTAAACCTTTTCGAAATATTTTTAAATGTAATCATAACGACCTCCTGTTTTTTACAACTAACAACCTACATAACTTGATAAGTTGTTGCAAGTAACAATC
>CAJJLI010000405.1 GCA_905192625.1 uncultured Clostridium sp.
GTACAAAGAAATAGAATAAATAATAAAAAAAAATATAAACAAGAAAATCAATAAAATAATATAATAAAACAATTATATGTACTCATAAACAAAGTAAAATTAGGGATAATAAAGCGAAGAGATAGTATTGTACTTTATACGATTGACTATTGTATAGATTGGAGCAATTGTGAGAAAAAAAAAAAAAAAAATTTTTAGCTTTATTTGTATTGTTAGTATTTTATGTAGTAATTTAAGCTATGTAAAGGCAAATGCTGGAACCTTGTTTCAGATTGATTTGAATGAGTTAAATGGAAAATTAGTGATTATTTATACGAACGATACCCATGGTTTTCTACTAAATGATTCAGAACGAAGTTTAAACGCAGCTTCTTTGGTAGCAATAAAGAAGATTTTTGAGTCAGCAGGTGCTAAGGTTTTGCTTTTAGATGCAGGGGACACAATATTTGGAACGCCAATGTTTAAAAAAAATATTGGTAGTGATATGGTGGATTTAATCAATGAGATTGGTTATGATGCCATTACTACAGGGAATCACGATTACGATTATGGAGGAGAAAAATTACTATCAGTTACTAGTAAATTGACAGTACCACTTGTTGTTTCGAATCTAATATATACTACTACGCAAAAAACAGCTGCGAAACGATATATTATCATTAAAAAAGGTGATATTGAGATTGGAATTTTTGGACTAACTACTCCGAATGAAATCACAGGGTTAACAAAGTATAACGATACGTCCCTAACCTTAACAGATCCGTTGATTGCAGCAAAAGAGGTTAGTAAAAAGCTCAAAAAAGAAGGTGTTGATTATATTATAGCATTGGGGCATATTGGAATGGATCATCGCTCTGAATTATCCTCTCTGGATATCATAACGGAGGCTCCAGATATTGATTTGTTTATTGACGGGCATAGTCATAGCTCCCTTAAGTTAAGGTTAATCCATGATAATGAAAATCAAACACTCCTAGTTCGTAATCTACATTATTTTACTGAAATCGGTGTTGTAGTCGTTGATGAAGATGGCTTTATGCATCCGTATACGATAGATAAAACAGAAGTTGAAGAAATCATAGAAAAATATCAATAAAAAAGATGTTAATTAAAATATAGAGCCTATTCTTGTTAGAATAGGCTCTAATTTTATTTTATAGTATGAAATATACTATGTGAAAATTTATACAGTTTCAGGTTCTGGATAGTCTACTCCAAAAGTATCAACTGTTACTGTTTTCATACGTTGTGTTTGTGTTGGACGATCGGACCAATCGGTAGAAACAACGGCGATTTTATCAACAACATCCATTCCTTCGATTACTTTACCAAAACCAGCATATGCTCCGTCTAAGTGTGGGGAATTCTTGTGCATAATAAAGAATTGAGAACCAGCGGAGTTAGGCATCATTGCACGAGCCATGGAAAGAACACCTTCAGTATGTTTTAAATTGTTTTCAAAACCATTTTGAGTAAATTCACCCTTAATGGAGTAACCTGGACCACCAGTTCCGTTGCTATCTGGGCATCCGCCTTGAATCATAAAACCATTGATAACTCTATGGAATATTAACCCGTCATAATAACCTTTTTTTACTAGTGAAATAAAGTTATTCACTGTATTAGGTGCTACTTCAGGATAAAGCTCTGCAACAATCTTATCACCATTCTCCATTTCAATAGTAACGATTGGATTTTTTTCTGACATAATAATCTCCTTTTCATTTCTTTCATTTTATATAGTGATAGGGTATTACATTTCATGTGTATCTATACAAACATGAAAGCAATTATCCAAAACATTATAGCATAGTAAAATTTGATTTTCAAACCTATTCCTACAATTCAAAGGAAAATGCATCAAATATCATTAAGAAATATGTTGTTTTCTGTCTAAAAAATGGTAGAATGAGTAGGGTATTTGCTCGATAAAAACAGTATGGAGGTTTTATTTTTGAATGAAATTAATAGCTAAGGGAATAAAAACACAAGTAGTTTTCATAATTTCTATGTTAGCTGCTTTGATTACTTGTATCTTTGTCCCAGTGGATAAAGAATATCTTACATATTTTGATATGCGGACGCTGGCTTGTTTGTACGGAACGCTTGCAGTTATTGGTGCCTTAAAGAATGTTAATTTCTTTAAAATACTTGCAAAGCAAATCGTATTAAGATTAGATAATACAAGAAATGCAATTCTAGGCGTTGTTTTATTAACACTTGTAGCATCTATGTTTTTTACAAATGACATGGCACTGCTTTCGTTTTTGCCTTTGGGATTTTTTATACTTGATAGTACAGGTAATAATAAGCATCTTGCGTTTACATTTATAATGCAGAATATGGCTGCGAATTTAGGAGGAATGATAACGCCGTTTGGTAATCCACAAAACTTATATTTGTACTCATATTTTCAGATTCCAACCAGTGAATTTTTTGGTATTATGTTTTTGCCGTTCGCTGTTTCAACAATTATGATAATCCTCTGTTGCTTGTTTATTAAACCTGAGAAGTTATCGCTAAAAGACAATCACGAATACATAATAGATACGAAAAGGATATTAATATATTGTTTCTTGTTTCTATGTTCGATACTAATCGTTTTTCGTATTATTCCTTATATTGTAGGTGCGCTATTCATCACGATTGTATTGCTGTTCATGGATAAAAAAGCGATAAGAGAAGTGAACTATCCGTTGTTGCTTACATTCTGCGCATTTTTTGTATTTTCAGGAAATATGGCTAGAATCTCTTTTATGCAAACATTTTTTGAAGCATTAATGCCCAAGAACCCTTTGTTATTTGGAGTACTTTGTTCCCAAGTGATAAGCAATGTTCCAGCAGCGGTGCTATTATCTAAGTTTACAATGGATTATCGCAGCTTATTGGTGGCAGTTAATATCGGGGGGTGTGGGACATTGGTTGCATCCTTAGCTAGTTTAATCACATTTAGCGAATATAGAAAATGTGGCAAAGGAGAAGCGAAGCATTTTATAAAGCTTTTTACAATCCTTAATATTGTGTTTTTAGCAATTTTATATTTGGTGCAAACAATGTTTTCATAATATAAACAAAAATAAACAAAAAGGACCTATGAATAATCTTATTTATAGGACTTTTTTAAATTATGGACTTGAAGTAATTGGAATAAAATAGTAAAATATATACAACTGAAATGAGTTTATTTTTAATACTTCGGTAAAGCTGTAGAAGTCTAAGGATATTGACATAATTGATAAAAACTTT
>CAJJLI010000406.1 GCA_905192625.1 uncultured Clostridium sp.
CAAGGAACTCAATCAAATATTGCAAATCCAGCACCTCTTGGTCTTTTAGGATTTGGAATGACAACATGTTTATTAAATTTACACAATGCAGGATTTATCCCTCTTTCTATTGTTGTAATAGCAATGGGATTTGCACTCGGCGGAGCTGCTCAAATAATCGCTGGTATTATGGAATTCAAGAAAAATAATACCTTCGGTGCAACCGCTTTTACTGCCTATGGATTCTTCTGGTGGTCATTAATTTTAATCTGGATCAATCCTTTCAAAGGCATTGAGTCCGCAGATTCTAAGAGCATGGGATATTATCTAGGATTTTGGTGTATCTTCACTGCATTTATGTTTATTGGAACGTTAAAACATAACCGTGCCTCTCAAGTTGTATTTGGTTCCCTAACACTATTATTCTTATTACTTGCCGTATCTGATTTTACAGGATCTGTACAGATACACACTATGGCAGGATATATTGGTATCTTTTGTGGTCTCTCTGCTATTTACAACGCAATGGCACAAATTATCAACCATGAGTTCGGAAAAAACATTATGCCTTTATAATTTAAAAGTAAGAAAGCACCCACTACAAAGTGGATGCTTCGAGCAAAAGGGTTAATGTCCTTACGGACATCGCCTCTCCTGTGTTCAGACAGGAGGGGCTTTTTTATTTGAGTTTGTTTCTCTATTAATTATATTTAATCACTAAACACAAATAAAGCAATCTATCCATCTGATATTATCATTTTTCACAATTGGTTAACAGTACCTGACCCCTTCTATTCTTACTAATCAAAATGTGCTACAAATGAGTCCGAAGGTAAAACGATATTAACTTTACCCGTCTCATCTACCAGTAATATATGTAAGCCAACCAACTTCCGAAAATAATCAGAAATCAATTCACATTGATATTTGTATTTGGTATGTTTTGGAATAGCAATTGCATATATTGCATTCCCATCTTTCATACTTTTTACCAGTTGCCCCAAACAGGTGTTAAAATCAGTACCAACAGCGCTCGTCACTCCTTTTGCTTCAATGATCCACAGCTCATTTCCTTTTTCAGCAATCAAGTCAACCTGTTCTTTGGTTTTTAGTTCATAACCCAAACGTATAAAATATTTTTCTAATGACTCTTGTACGAATGCCTCATACGGAAAACAATTGCCATTCTTGTAATACTTTTCCAAATAAACCTCCCCCTTTTAACATACTTATAACTATATTCTATCCTTATATAAATTGATCTTTTTGATACAGTCCAGAGATGTAGTATTAAATATATGTATATGAACCTTATCCACATGTGTCGCTACAACTAATGCTTTATTTCCTTTGGTGTTATTAGCAGCTGTCCCCTTATATATACATTTCGTACGAAGTGAATTCATTATCTAAAACTGCGTAACTCTTCCATAAATCTTTCTTTCAATGGCTTATGATATTTCCTACTTAATGGGATTTCAATGTAATCTTCAAGAATAACACTATTTTCTAATACTTCTTGAATTTTATCGTAATTTACAATATATCCTTGATGAGTATATATAAATTTATGTATATCCAGTTTCTCATAAAACTGTGTTAAGGTTTCATAACAGGAATATTCATTATCTTTTTCATGAATGATACATTTATTTCTTTTTTTCTCAATGTATCGTATGGAATCTACTAAGATATTAACGGTTTCATATTTTACTTTGACTTTTATGTATCTTTTTTTTGCAGTTTCTTTATCATTCATAAAATCAACAAGCATAATTGCTTTTGAAAATATTTTTTTTAGCCTAAGATAGGATACTGGTTTTACCAAATATCCCAACGCAGATACATCAAAGGCGTCTATTGCATATATTTCATGGCTAGTAGCAAAAATAATTTGGACATTTTCATCCTGTTTTCTAATTTCTCTAGCTACTTCTACTCCAGTTAATTTTCCCATCTCTACATCTAGTATTATAATATGATAAACCTTATTTTTACCAAGCTCTAAAAATTCTTCACCAGAACTATAAGTTTCTATTAAAAGTGAATTACCACTTTCACTTTCATAAGCTTTTAATAAAGCCAGTAATTCCTCTTTATAATATATCTCATCTTCGCATATTGCTATACGATAATTCATAAAAACACCTCCTTGTCAAATATCATTAATTATGAACTCAGACTCTATATAATACGTAAGAATATAAGTAATTACCTTAAATAGCAAGACTCTTGTGCTCTTTGGCTAATAAATAGTGCTAATTGGTGATAAGAAATCTTTGGCCTAGTAATACTTATAAATGGTATAATTACCTAGATATTTCTTAAAATTCCCTCGCGGTACTTATTAATCTTACAACAAAACATTACAATGTCAATATTATTAAAACAAATCTCTTTTATATATAACAATTCCTTATTTATAATGATTCAAGTAAAACAAGTGGATTATGTTGTGAACAAATAAAAATTAGCGACTACGAAACCTAAATTAGTCCTACAACTAATACCACAATAACTGCAATTAACGCGGATATCCCTACTCTTGGATTGTTATTAAGTAGAGCACAATAGACTGGCAATTTAAAAATAAATAATAAGATGTTTGAAATCTTGTGTCATTTTCGATATACTATAGAAGAATTCAAAACTAATACAATTCAAATTTATTATATAGAAAGGAGATTTTATGTCTGGATCAGTATATGGAAATAGTTTTATTATATCAACATGGGGAGAATCTCATGGAGAAGGAATCGGGGTTGTGGTAGATGGCTGTCCTGCAGGTCTGCCCCTTAACGAAGAGATGATACAGGTATATTTAGATAGAAGAAAGCCCGGTCAGACAAAATATTCAACCCCAAGGAAGGAATTGGATCGACTTAAGATTCTTTCCGGTGTCTTTGAAGGACGCACCACCGGTACACCAATTTCTATGGCTGTTTATAATGAGAATCACCGCCCCTATGATTATTCGGAGATTGCTAAGTTTTATCGTCCCGGACACGCTGATTATACCTATGATCAAAAATATGGTTTTCGAGATTATCGTGGAGGTGGCCGTTCCTCAGGACGAGAAACTACTGGAAGAGTTGCTGCAGGAGCAATTGCCGCTACTATTTTAAAGGAACTGGGGATTGTTGTTCATGCCTACACGAAATCCATCGGACCTATCTCCATTGATTATAAAAAATGCCAGATAGGCTCAACATATAAAAGTCCACTGTATATGCCAGATTTGGAAGCCTCTGCAACAGCAGAA
>CAJJLI010000407.1 GCA_905192625.1 uncultured Clostridium sp.
ATCCGAAGGTTTTAATGGACGAACAATAATATCATCAATTTTTTTATGTATATCCTTATATAAAGCCATATCTTATGTACCCTTCAAGTTGTTTATAATTTATAATACTCAAATTGCAGACTCTTCCGCTGTTTTTCTCTCTTCAATATGTCCAGCAGGTAATCCCCATTGTTTTCTCCACTTAATGAATCCCAAAACAAATTTATTTTACATTTCATTATTGCATATGCACCTGTGATTAACTTCATCGTATTGCTTTTCCTATATGCTTATCTAACCGCCACTGTGGAGCACTTCCATCATCTCCCCAGTACTCATCCATAGCTATGATCATATTATCCTCAATTTGTAAAAACGATACCACATGAAACGATAACTCTTTATCGACGGTATATACATTTACAACGACAATCATCATATTTCCTATGATTTCTTTTCTTTCAATTTTCCCACCCCAGTTGCCTGGATATTCACAATTTGCTTTAATATACTCATCTACTGTAAAATGCTCATTCGTACAATGCCAATTAACATATGCCGTATCCTTAAAATATTTTCTCAAACTTACAGCATCTTGTGCAATCACAGCCTTCCAAAACTCATCAATATCAATCATTTTTTTCTCCATTGATTTTTATTTTATTCTTATTCGTTCTGATACATCATATTTGAAATTCAATATACTTTTGTGCAAAGTGTAAATCTTGCTTTACTCGTTTGAATTTTATATTTTGTTCAGATTAGGGGAAAGTTGTGACCCAATTACTATTTTGTACTTTATAATTCTTTTCCCATCATAACCATACTATTGTATGATTTTAGAACTTCTTCTTGGTATGCTTTAATTCCATAAAAATCTTCACAATGAATCATTTGATGTAATCTTTTCGATGCATTTTCGATTGTCCATTCATCATTCCAAGGTGGTGAATTAAAAGTTTCAATATACATATTTGCTAGTTCATTAATATCCAACAAAGTTATTTCATTAAATTTCATTTATTCACCTCCAATAATAAAGATCGTCATTATACGAAAACTCATAAAATACATAAATTATGAATCCTTCTTTTTTTCATTGCTGCAATATAGTAAATAATATTAATACTGGCACTAAAACCGACTAAATATTAATATGTACGTCGTACTCCTTATCAATTAATATATAATCACAATTATATTTCCTACACATTTGAAGACACTCTATGTTATCTCTTAATAATTCTTCTATCTCTATACTATCCGCTATTCGATGTTCAATAACACATGCATACTTCTTTATTTCTTCAAAATGCTCTGTTATATACGTTTCAGTCATTATAAGGAACACTACTTTGATGTGTTTCAAATATTCTGGTTCGAAATCTTCTTTCCAATCAAAAGGAATGTAGCATCCTTCTATTATCATATTCTGCTCATTCTCAATCGCAGTTTTTATCATTTCTTTTACAATCGGCCAGAGTAAATTTGTCATCTTGTCATCATCTTCTGGCGTTAGATTTGTAAAACCACTTCGAATCAACCCCATTTTAAGGTGATCCAGGGATAGACAGGGATAATGATATTTTTCAATTAACCTCTGAGATAGCGCAGTTTTTCCAGTATGTGTACTTCCACCAATTAAAATAATCATAATTATGTCCATGCCTCTTATTGCATAAATCGCCATGAAATTGCTGGCATGGACTCGGTCCCCCTTTGTTCGTTAATTTATTTCTTTTAACCTTTTCTTCTACTTAATTCCATAACCGGTTGTTAAATTTATATTGTACCTTATTATAAATACTTTATCTATGAATAAAATTTCATATAATTTCTAAAAACAATTCGGGTGCATCAGGAATTACCTAACGCCCCGAATCCTTTATACATCATTTTCCTACTTTTGTTAAGCAATCTGCTGGTTATTTTGTCGGTCTTTTCGATATTTTTTTTAGATATCTTTCATTCCACAACCCTCTAAAACCACGAATACTAAAAACCATAATGCATTTCAACTGTTTTTAACATATCTGAAATCGTCATTTCATCCGTTCGTTGTATTTGCTGAATTCCATAGGTAGAAGCATCATCATCAAATGCTTCTATGCATGCCTTCTTTCTGATACTAATCCTTCGCTCTTTTTCATCCTTTGTGATACCTTGCGTGTTAATAATATTCTGTACTAAGCCTTGATGATCTTCTCTTTGAAAAAAGTCTCTTTCACTTATGGTTTTATCAACCCTTAAAAACACTACCTTGCTTTTATCCACGATTGGACTTAAAATCTCTAAATCTAGCATACCTTCAAATAAAACTTTTTTTCCTTGCCCTGTAAGCTTTTCTAATTCTGCAAGAATAAAAGGCGTCTGTTCAGAAATAATGCCTTTCTCCCATTCAATCATCTCATCTAATGACCAACTAAAAAAATCACTTGCTTTCTTTGTCATAAATGGATGTTTTAAAGGGTCTGCAAACTGAAAGATTTCAAACCTCTTACTATCTCCACTAAAATAACACATGTCATATTTATCCGATAATAAACTACCGATTGTCGTTTTACCAGAGCAAGGCGTTCCAAGTAGAAAATATATATTTTCATTTAACATAAAGAAATCTCCCATTCCAAACGTGACTTCATCTCAATTTTAAATGATAAAATCCATCTTTAAATCACCCATTGATTACATTACTCTGACAAATACATACCATAATCCAAAATTACATTGTTCTCTTCATCCGGCGTAGTAAACCGTGGGCAATTGTATCTTTCGAAGAAACAAGCGCGATTTTTATCATCCGATTTAAAATTCCCCATTCCATTTTCTATAAATTTAGAGATACAAGTATCATGCATTCCGTAGATACCATCATCTTCTCTTCCTTTAATCCAACAAACAGCAATGTCACTTTCATCTAGATCGATGTAATCAAATCCATCAGGAACAGTAGCATTTCTTGGTAAAAACATTCCAATCCAATATTCAAATGTGTTTTCACTATCTGCGCCATTGCAGCGCATTAATCCAAGATAACCATTTTCGATTTCTTTCATTTCGCCAATTTCCTCAAGCTTTTGCAACCAACCATTTTCAAACCACTCTCCCCATTTGTGGCCAAATCCACCAATTCTGTCTGCATTGGTGTAGCACTTCCCTATAAATCGAAGTGATGGTAAATGCTCTTTGTAAACCTTAATAATTTCTGCTGCCATGTTACTTCCTCCTATACATTTATCTTCATTTTTTTATAACACTCC
>CAJJLI010000408.1 GCA_905192625.1 uncultured Clostridium sp.
TAAAGTGGATGCAATCGTAATTGACACTGCACATGGTCATTCCCAAAACGTTATAAAGTGCGTTAAAATGGTTCGTGAAGCATATCCAGAGCTTCAAATTATTGCAGGTAACGTTGCAACTGGAGAAGCGACTCGTGATCTAATTGAAGCTGGTGTTGACTGTGTGAAAGTTGGTATTGGTCCAGGATCTATTTGTACAACACGTGTTGTAGCAGGAATTGGTGTACCTCAGATCACAGCAATTATGGATGCTTACAATGTAGCAAAAGAATATGGTATTCCTATCATCGCAGATGGTGGTATTAAGTATTCAGGAGACATTACAAAGGCCATTGCTGCTGGTGCTAATGTATGTATGATGGGTAGCATATTTGCAGGATGTGATGAATCTCCAGGATTGTTTGAATTATACCAAGGAAGAAAATATAAAGTGTACCGTGGTATGGGATCAATAGCTGCTATGGAAAATGGTAGTAAGGATCGTTATTTCCAAGCAGACGCTAAGAAATTAGTACCTGAAGGTGTAGAAGGTCGAGTAGCATATAAAGGAACTGTAGAAGATACTGTATTCCAACTTATGGGTGGCCTTCGTTCTGGTATGGGTTATTGTGGAGCAAAGGATATTGAAACATTAAAGACAACTGGAAAGTTCGTAAAGATTTCTGCGGCATCTTTAAAAGAAAGTCATCCACATGACATTCATATAACCAAAGAAGCACCGAACTACAGCGTAGATGATAAATAAGACAAAACAGAGGTGCTTCTTTTAGAAGCAACCGAACTACAGCGTAGATGATAAATAAGACAAAACAGAGGTGCTTCTTTTAGAAGCAACCGAACTACAGCGTAGATGATAAATAAGAGTAAGTAAAAGAAAATATAATAAAGGTTGTATATCTAGAAACAATATTAGGTATACAACCTTTTTGTTATTATGTTAATATTAAAGCATTTTGCTATTTTATAAACATTTTTTTTGGAAATTAATAAGATAAAACTTTATAATTATCATCTTTAAAGAAAAGTATCAAAAAATTAATATAAATTTAATTCTTTAAACTTGAAATAGTGTTCAATTTGTGAAATAATTTAATCTATATGTAGTAGTATGGAAAAGTATGTTTTGTGTCATTTTATGATGGAATATTACAACAAATAGAAAAATTTGATTGTTTCTATAAAAGAAAGGTGCTGGGAAGTATGAAAAAATTGACGAAAGAAGAATGGTTGAGAAGAAAAAGGCAAAAAATGTACATAAGGCGAGTTACTGCCATTATGATTTTGGTGTTATTTGTACTTATCTTAATTTTTGCAGTAAAAGGTGTCATCATGTTATTCCGTTCTACAGATAAAAAAGATGATTTGTTGGTATTAGAAAATGGTACAAAGATTCAACAAGACTTTTTAACGCCCAATCCGTATTCAAGACCTCAAGATCCTTTAGAAAAAGTCAATGGAATTGTAATACACTATGTTGGTAATTCAGGGATTAGTGCACAATCAAATAAGAACTATTTTGAAAGTCTAAAAGATTCTAAGAGTGCTTATGCTAGTAGTCATTTTTTAGTAGGTATTGAAGGGGAAGTTATTCAATGTTTGCCGTTAAATGAAATTGCATTTGCTTCGAAAGAGCGTAATTTAGATACGATATCAATTGAGTTTAGTCATAAATCAATTGATGGAGAACCTTCGGAAAACACATATGAATCACTTGTGGAATTAAGTGTTGCGTTATGTAAAAAATATAATCTTACAAGCAAAGACATACTTCGACACTACGACGTGACGGGCAAGATATGTCCTAGATATTATGTAGACAATGAGGATGCTTGGAATGCATTTTTAGAGGAAGTAGATGCAAGATTAAATAATTCGAATCAAAGCTAAGATGATGTAATGGTTGTCATGGTGACTCTAAGTTTTATGGTATGGTAACAGTCGTCGATAAGAATAAATGCATGTTTAATTTACTAGAATTATACATGATATTTACATTTTTTTGTTTGACATGCAATACTAGAAATGATAGACTATTTTAGAGAAATTTTGACAATTAAATACGACTAAACAGTAAACTAAGTAAGGTGCATGTAAGCACATTGCTGATATTTCATGTGATATTATCGATAGTAAGACATCAAATAGATAAATATCAATGCTTAGGAATTTATTTCCTAAGCATTTTTTTTACCTATATAGCATGTTGCTATTTAAATTGCGGTCTATTTTTGTTCAAAAAATACATATCGGGGAAAGGGCATAAAGATGAAGTATGCAATAGGAAGAAGTGCCAGTAAAGATCCACATATGGCACTAAGGGAGGCTACAAGTCAGCTACACAATCCGAAACTTATTTTGTTCTTCTCAGGAGTTGAGGATTTTGAAGAGTATGCAAAGAAATTAAAAGAATTATTTCCAAACAGCATTACAATGGGAGCTACTACATTTGCATCTTTTTCAAAAGAAGGTGCATTTAAAGATTCGTGCATGGTTCTTGGGATTGAAGAGGGGATTGAATGCGAAGCCGATGTTTTAGAAGAGGTGGATTGTTATCCACTTAAGTATGTAAAACTAGTAGAACGTTGTGTATCGAAGTTTAACAATGAAAATAATTTATTATGTTTAGAAATGACAACTGCGTTAATTAGCTCTGAGGAGTTGGTGCTTTCTACGTTAAATTCCGTACTAGCTAAGAAAAACATTCCACTATTTGGGGGATCCTCTGGGGATAGAGGCAGGGCAGAAAAAACAATGATTTCATTAAATGGCAAGATATATCAAAATGCTTGTGCATTCGTAATTATTAAAAATCTAACTGGGAAAATTAAATTGTACCGAGAAAACATTTATCGCCCAACAAGACATCAGTTTATCGCTACTAAGGTAGATGCAAGAAAACGTTTAGTATATGAATATAATAATCAACCGGCAGCTCTTGTTATGGCAAAAGCTCTTGGTACAGAAGTTTCTAATTTACATAAATATTTAGATAGTTATCCATTAGGTAGAGTAATTGGTAATGAAATGTATATTACGGCAAATGAGGCAGTGCAGCCAGGAAATGCTATGACTTATCATGCTCGTATCTATAAAAATTCTAAAATGGTTTTACTGGAACCTGATAATTATAAAGAGGTATTAAAAAGGACGAGAGAGCAAGTAAAAACGGAGAATAAAAAACCATCTTTGGCTCTCATGGTGAATTGCCTTGCACGCTCTATGCTATTTGAACAGGATG
>CAJJLI010000409.1 GCA_905192625.1 uncultured Clostridium sp.
ATAGAGTCGAATGAGTTTAAAAATCTGATTAAGAAGGATGAGATGTCAAAAATGTTTGAAGAAAACGGAATAGGTAAAGTACTAACAAACTTTGATTTAGGTAAAGTTATTGATGCAACAAGTATTTCAAATGTAGTTGAAAAATTAAATATATCAGACTTGATGGATAAAATAAATATTTCTGGGATCGCAGAAGGATTAAAACATACAGAGAGTAAGAAGACTACAAGTGATGAAACGGGTGGAAAAGAAGAAGAACTTGTTAAGAAGGCGACGCAGGATACGAAAAAGGATACTCTGAAAAGTGCAAGTGCCCTAAATACTCTAACAAAAGCAGTAGTTCATTCCGATGTTGCAAAAGCAGTTGGATCAGCAGCTCTTACAAAGGCAATCGATTCAGCAACGGTGGCAACCGCTAAAGTTCCTGAACATCTCGTACAAAACTTTAATGAATTATTAGCAAAAGTACGCAATGGCGCAGGTACGACAACATTAGTGAATAAAGAAAGTGTTGAAAGCTTTATCCATGAGTTTTTAGATCTTATGTCAGAGAGTAGTAAGAAGAAATAAGATTATAAATAATAAATGCTAATTAACAAACAAATGAGTAGCGAACAAACAAATAAATAAACAAACAATTAAACAAACAAATATGTAATTAAATAAATAGGTAAATAAGGCTCCATTCATGGGGCTTTATTTATTTTAGCTTATTATTCCACTAAAACCATTTTGATTTAATTTAGTTATCGTATTACTCCTCACTAAACCTTTCGGATTAAACGTAAATTATCTTATTATTTGTAAAAAGTTATTTTTATTATCTATGAAAATTTAAATTGTTGTGACACAAAGAAAAATTTGGTATAATAAACGAATAAGTTTTCTAGTTGGGAGAAAAATATGTTTCAGAACAATTATTTTAAAAGTAGGGTGTTTAAACGATTATTTTTTTCATATATAATCATTATTTCGTTATGTTTTTCCATCTATTCAGCCATGGCAATCTATGAAACATCTGTATTGAATAAGGAGAGAAAGAATACATACTACGAAGTGATGTCAAAAGAGATTAGTAATTTTTGGGACAATCAGTTGTCTGCAGCCAGAACAATTGCGTCTAGGCTTAATAGCAATACATATATCAAAAAAATGTATATGAACGTTGGAAATGAGAATGCAGATCCGTATACGGCTTATCAAGTTAAAAATGCAATTACAACAGCAAAAACATCATCAAATAATTTAAACATAGCAGAAGTAATGCTTTTTTTAAATGATAGCAAGAGAGTGAATGCAAGCTCTGGTATTGTGTGGTTGAAGGAACCGTTTAAAAATACCATAGAGCAAGGAGACATGATTCGAAAAGATTCTGTAAAAGATCTATTACATATAGAGGATATTGAGATACTCACCTTTACGAAAGAGTATCTAATATTTTGTGAGGACTATACATATCAAACAAGCCAATTAAGCCGTAGTAAGGGTTTGATTTGTGTTTTATTTGACTATGAAGGACTAAGAGATGCATTAAGTTCTTTAATGAATGATAAGACAAGTTTTCGACTAAAATTAAACGATAAAGTTATATTTGAAACCTCAGACGCAACCGGTATGACAATCCAAAAAAGTGCATCGGTAAATCAAGGAATCATATATGAACTAATCATCGATAACAGCGAATTTAATTTCTATGGAAATATCGGTTTGATTATCATGATATTGATTGGTTTTATCGGATGTATCTTATTTGCTATTTTGGCATATTACTTTGCGAATACATATTATCTTCCAATTGGAAATATAGAACGGATTATGAATCGTGAAATGGGGAATGAGGAAAATACTGAGATTGATACAATAATAAATGGAATCAAAGAATTGATCGGTGAGCGTAATGGTTATCGCGAGAAGATGATAACCATTGCACCTTATGCAGAGCAAGGAATGTTACATGGTATTTTAAATGGTAATATGCAAGATGAGAAGTTGAGTGTATTGTGGAACGAGGAATATATTGATTTGAAACGTCCATATTTTAGTATATCAGTTTTTAATATTGCCTACGTAGGAACAGAACCCATAAACACGAACGATTTCTCTAATATATCAAACTTAATAAGTTCTACATGTAAAATATTTTATACCGATGAAATGCAGATATATTGTTATATGAAAGATATGAATCATATATATATGATCGTGAATAGTGATGATTCAGATCTAGCGGACGAACTATTTTATCAAATCCATGAAAAAGTTGTTAATCTAATCAATAATGAACAATACGTAATAACAATGGGGGTTGATCAGGTAAGAGACGATATCAGTCTGTTGCAAGAAGCATGCAATAATGCAATAAAGGCATTGGATGGAATGCTTGTTGGAGGGAGAGGTAGCGTATACTTTTACGAGCAGGAAAGTAGCAATGAAGGGCAAGACTATTACTTTCCTAAAGATTATGTTAAGCGATTAGATAAAATACTTCGAGAGCAAAATCTGAAAGAAGCAAAAAATCTATTAGACGAAATCTATAATAAAAATATAACAGAATACGAATGCTCTGTAACGGCAATACAATGCTTAATAGACGAATTGCATATATCAACGTTGAAAGTATTAAAAGGAATCAATTCTCATAATATAACACGTATTAATATAGATAAGATTGATTTTGCATCGACCTTAGAAGAAAGTTTTCAATATTACTATGCGGTATATGAAACAATATGTAATCAAATGCAGATGATAACCAGCAATAAGAAAGATATTGAAAAGTTAGGAAAAGAAATTATAGATTATATAGACGAAAATTTTAGGAATCCTGAAATTTCCCTTGCTAATATAACAGAAAAATTTGGAGTAAGTAATAAATATATTACACAGTGTTGCAAACAGAAACTTGGTGTTACTTATTTGCAATATATACAGGAAAAGAGGATTGCATATTCTAGACAACTTTTAGATGAAAGAAAATTGCCTCTAGAACAAATTGCGGAACTATGTGGCTATACGAATCTATTGACTTTCAGACGCAACTTTAAATCGATTACAGGTATGAACCCAAGTGATTATAGAAATGAGTAAGTATCAAAAAAGGAATGGAGTTTTAAAATAGCATCCATTCCTTTTTTGATGCTTTTTTAATTCATAAGAAATTACTCTGCGAGTAATCTCCTATGAATTAAAAAACTCTCCGAGGGATGCGCAGCTACGCGCGCGGAACAAAAGGTGTGC
>CAJJLI010000410.1 GCA_905192625.1 uncultured Clostridium sp.
AACAACTAAATCCAAATACAAATCATCAAAATAAGGAATACCATCTTCTATCCCTTGACTTGCTATCATATCGATGTACCATAAAACTATTTCTGAGTTTTCATCCATCATAGCAGTAATACAATAATATTCATTCTTAGGTAAAATAGTTAACCACTTTAAACCTTTATTACAAACAACGATTTCTTCTCCGTTAAACTTCCAAATCTGTGGCTCATCCACTTCCTCAATATATATTAATCCTATGTAACCATAAAAACGGTTCGTATTTACCGTAATACCTGATATTCTTTTTGAATGAATACAAGTCCATTCCTCATAAGATAATCTAGTTTTTTTCATATAAGCTCCTTAATTTTAGATAAATCCAATGACTCATTGTATCCCATTAAATACCATTGTTCAACAATAATTTGAAATACCATGTCTACGATACTATTAAAGTGCTTTTTAACAATTGATAATTTGGTTATATATGGTATAATATGTAATAAAACATCATTTAAAGGAGTCATAATGAAAAAGTACACAGGTAAATTCTACAAAATCATAGCTTTAATAATAGGTATCCTCGGTGGCTTCGGTAGCATTTATATTACCTACTTATTATATACAATGAATAGTTCATCCACACGGTCTTTGTATATACTCTTGCAGTATTCATTTTACTGTTTTAGTCCCTTTATTGCATGTATGTTATTCTATGCAATAGGTCATATCATCGAGCTTCTTCACTCAATCAATAATCAAGTATCTTCCTTAGCAACACTAAATGAGCCAAATAAGAAGTTACAATCCTATAAGACAACAGATGCTTCACTAGATTTAAACCATAAAAGTGATACTGACCCAAGTACTATAAATAACTACATTTCCTATGAAAATATAGATTTTAAATATGATGACGTTGAAGAAAAATAACAATTCTTTTGCCGCATCAATACATAAGAGTAAACACCTAATCTGTGTAGTAAATTAGGTGTTTACTTTATTTTAAATTAGGCCCAACTCATTCATTGTTTCAATAAATTGAGCTGCTTCTCCATTCGCATTCGCTTTCTTTGTTGTTTCTTACAGATCTAGATGCAGACCCGGCTGTATTTCCGCCACCCAATATGCAGACCCATCTCTCATCCGATTCATAAAACCATATACAATTAGCTCTCTACGGATTAATTCATGGTCACTAAAGGATAACCAATTCATAATGATTTCATTTACTTCTTTTTCTTTATACTTTTTTTCTCTCTCAAATTGATCTGTTATATATGCCAGAGCCATCATTCTTAGTGGCTTTTTAGAAGGATAC
Organism: uncultured Clostridium sp.; assembly: GCA_905192625.1. Lineage (GTDB taxonomy): Bacteria > Bacillota > Clostridia > Lachnospirales > Lachnospiraceae > Lachnoclostridium. The sequence goes on from CAJJLI010000410.1 coordinate 1,310, forward strand.
TGTTTTAATTTACCTTCCTCTGTCAGATACCTTTGTAACATTTCTTTATAATCCATACGAATCACTACTCCTTCACACGATAAACTTCACAGTTCGTTGATCTATCCATAAAACCATATTCAATCAATGCTCTACGAATGGTTGGATAATCTTCTTCATATATTCGTTTTAAAACTCTATTTACTTCTGCCTCTGAATACTCAACATTTCTTTTGAAATTTTTTGTAATTTCACCAAGCAAAATAATCTTTTTCTTTGCTTTGGCTGGAAATTGTTTTAATGCACCATGTTCGTCCATATAAGTAGCAATTGTCTTTTCACGGTCTTTGTCTGTTATGTTGTAACGTTCATCCACCATAGTTGCTGTCATATGAATATCTTCAATAACACCGGTATCGCCCTTTTCAATCGTATTACTGGTTTCATTCTCAAGAGAATTCATGAGTGCTAAGAATAATTTTGCTTGTTTTTCTTTTTCTCGAAGTTTAAAACGATGATTTCTCACTGTAGAGGGAGCAATTCCTAGATCATTTGATATCTCTTTATCAGAGTTTCCTTCCATGATTCGTTTTAATATTTGCCTTTGTATTTCTGAAATACCAGTTAAAGTTAATTCCTGGTGTAGCAAATAGGTTGCTATACTTTCATGGTCGTTTTTGATGTGTTGCCTAATCGCACCATATGAATCATATAAAGTACTATTCATTTCGTAAATACGTCCTTTTTCATATTGTCTCCCACACATAACGCAAACCATATTATTTTCTTTTTCTGTGTATCCATTTAATATTTCAGACATTGTATAATTCCAAAGCATAGTATCACTTCCATTCGTTTTTATTTAATATAGCAAACTATTTATCTTTTGTCTATTATATAATAAACAAAATCAATTTACGTTTACGTACATTTGTTATTAAATAACGATATAATAATTATAAAAGTTCTTCTAACAAAATTGATTAATCGTTTGTCTAAAGAAATGAATTTATCATTTTTCTACATATGTAGACTATATTAACTAATATTTTGCATCTCTATGACCCTAAAAAATTTGATTTCTACACCTGTAGACATAATATGATTTAATAATTTTTTATAAAGAAAACCCTTTGCCAACGTAGAGGCAAAGGGTTTATATTTTTATTTTGATTATTCTGATACAACCGAAATTCGTTGCTGAATATGATTTCCTTTTACTGCTTCATCAATCATAGCTATCGCATAATCGGCATAGCTTATACTGCTTTCTCCTTTAGAATTCAGGATTAATTCTTCGCCACCTAGAATATACTTACCAGTTCTTTTGCCATCTGCCTGAAAATCTCCAGCAGGACTAATATAAGTCCATTTAACATCATTTCTGGTACGTAGTTTATCAAGTGCAATTCCCATGTTTGAAGCCAATGGTTTGAATATATCAGGAAAATCTGGAGCATCCATAACCTGGGCAGTATGCTCTGAATTTACGTAAAGACTACCAGCACCCCCCACTACCAAAAGTCTTGTTTCCTTACCACTAAGAAGATCACAAAGATGATTTAGAGACGTAATGTGTTGTGGTAATTTTTCAGGTTCCCATGTACCAAATGCATCAATTACAATATCAAAGCCTTCCAAGTCAGAAGCGCTTAAATCGAATAAGTCTTTCACAATTACTTGTTTTGCCTCGCTCTTGTTTTCACCTCTAACTACTGCTGTTACATCAAGACCTCTTTCTACTGCTTCCTTTACAATCATTCTTCCTTCTTTTCCATTTGCACATATAACTGCTATCTTCATATCATTTTCCTCCTTAAACTTTCATAAAAACTGTTTCGCTTTTCAACCTTAATCTTAAAGCTTGTTTTTTCTTGTTTGTAAGATTATAATAATCCTATACAGTTATTTCGTAAAGTAAGCACCTTTTTGTGCTATAGTTACCTAAA
>CAJJLI010000411.1 GCA_905192625.1 uncultured Clostridium sp.
ATTCATAGACCGGGAAAATAAGTCCAATTTTTTCATCTGAAAAGAATAATTTCGGGAAGGTATCCTAATTAGATAGCTTTGATATGATATATATTTTTAATCTAAATAGTATATTTAATAAACTGAACAAAATTTATCTAATACAATCGAAAAAGTAGGAGTATACCAAACGGTATCCCCTACTTTTTTGTTATTAATATTGTTTCCTTATATCAATTATTAAACATAGTCTTTTTAACATTGACATCTTCCGATTTAAAATCATTTATGTTTCGCTGTCTGAAGCTTATGTTCCAAACAAAGAACCATAGTTTCCGGTATGAATTTAGTAAACTGACGTAATAAGCGATTGGATAAGCCCGGTATAATCACTTCTTTGCCTTTTAGCATCTCTTTGATTGCAATGTCTGCACATTGTTTTGCAGAAAGGCCAAATAAATCTCTAACTCCAGAAGACTTAATGCCCTTATTAAATTCTGTATCCACAGGGCCTGGACATAGAACTGCGATACGCACTTTACTTTTTTGACGTTTTAGCTCATACCCAAAGGCTCTACTAAAGTGATAAACATAGGACTTTGTTGCACCATACACTGCCATTCCTGGACCTGGTTGAAATCCAGCCATACTCGAAACGTTTAAAATAATCCCTTTCCTCATATACCTAGCAAACAACTTCGTTAAAAGGTGGACAGAAATTAAATTTGTTCGTAGCATTTCAGAATCTTTTGAAAAACGCATTGATGTTACATACTCTGGGTAACCAACACCAGCGTTATTAATAAAAATACGGACCGGTTTCCTCTTACAAAATTCAAACAATCGATAACATTCACTTGTTTTTTGTAAATCACAAACAAAACTTTCTACCTTCACTTTATAACGTTTCACAAACTCTTTTTCAAGATCATGTAATCTGTCGATTCTACGTGCAACGAGGATAATATCAAAACCTCTCATTGCAAGATTTTTCGCCATTTCTTTTCCAATGCCGCTAGAAGCACCCGTTATAACTGCAACCATTGCAACTCCTATTCTATAAAACCAAGACTCGGTTTATACCGAAACCATGCTTTACCAAGTATTTTATCTATATGTACATAAGAATTCGTCCAATATCTTGCATCGTCTGAAATATTCCGATTATCTCCCATCATAAAATAAGAATTCTCAGGAACCGTAAACGTTTGCACTCCTTGTGTAAACATGACCTCCTTTAAGTAAGGTTCATCCAGTGGTCCTTCCATCAACTCGCCATCTGCGTTATAAATATACACGCTTTCATCTTTGATCTCCACTGTTTCACCAGGTAAGCCAATGATACGCTTGATATAATCTTTCGTTTCATCGTCTGGAAACTTAAAAATAACAATATCCCCTCGTTTTGGACTTGTAAATAGATATGCTAGTCGATTACCGATAATCTTATCGCCCGTCATAATCGTATTTTCCATTGAATCCGAAGGAATTACTGCTTTTATAATTACACAGTTCGTAATAAAGTTTGCTAAAAGATATGCCAAAATAGCAATTGCAATCCAACTAAATATCTCATTTTTAATATTCATTGGCTTTTTCATATCAATCACTTCTTGTGTTTCTTGCGCATTTGTTTTCTCAATCGCTTTTTCCGAATCTTGCAATTTTACTTTCTCAATCGCTTCTTCTGATTCTTGCACCTTTATATTCTCACTCCCTTCCTTATTCTCCACAATCATTTTATTAGGTTTCGAATTCATTCCCACCGATTCCTCTGAATCTGCCTTCTTATAACCACCTTGTTGTGAATTTCTCATATTGTCTTTCCCATCTTTTTCATTTGATATACTCAAACTTTTTATCTCCTATCTATAAGACACAAAAGTATAAATACTACCTTTATTGCCCTGAATAGTAAAACCGCCGTTAACACTAGTTTAGTTAACAGCGGTTTTGATGTCAAGGGTTTCGTCTCGATAATCAAATATATTTCTTGAATATATTCGAGAATAAACTCAATAACACATTTTACAATTTAATTTTCAAATCCATTTTTATGAGTAGAATGCCACTTCCATGCAGAAGCAATGATTTCTTCTAAATCATCATATGCAGGATTCCAACCTAATACTTCTTTCGCCTTTTCACTGGATGCGATTAAAGTTGCTGGATCACCAGCTCTTCTTTCACTAAGAATTGCAGGAATTTCATGACCAGTCACTTTTCTAGCGCATTCAATGACTTCATTTACTGTGAATCCAACACCATTTCCAAGATTAAAGATATTACTTTCATTGCCCTTACGTAAGTATTCCACTGCAAGAATATGAGCATTTGCAAGATCTGTTACATGAATGTAATCACGTACACAAGTACCGTCTTTTGTATCATAATCGTTACCAAATATCATGATTGCATCTCGTTTTCCGTTTGGAACCTGTAAAATAAGAGGAATTAGGTGCGTTTCAGGTGCATGTGCTTCTCCAATTGTACCACTCTTATGCGCTCCACAGGCATTAAAATAGCGTAAGGATACATAACGTAAATTATGAGCTACACTCGTCCAGTGAAACATCTTCTCCATGGAAAGTTTGGTTTCACCATAGGTATTGGTAGGACATGTACGGTCTGTTTCCAAAATTGGAATAGAATCTGGCTCCCCGTATGTTGCTGCTGTTGAAGAGAATACGATTTTATCAATACCATGTGCAACCATAGATTCTAACAATACCTTTGTTCCACATAAATTGTTGTCGTAGTATTTTAAAGGATTCGTCATACTCTCGCCAACCAAAGAGTTTGCAGCAAAGTGAATTACCGCTTCAATCTCTTCCTTTTCAAATACAGAATCGATAAAGGAACGATTTCTGATATCACCTTCATAAAAGCGAGCCTTCTCATGAACCGCTTCTCTATGTCCTGTCTCTAAATTATCCACTATGACAACATCTTCCCCTTTGTCAATTAACTCATACACTGTGTGAGAACCAATGTATCCCGCTCCACCTAATACTAAAATAGCCATGTTAAATCCTCCTTATAAAATGCTAGGTCCATCGCCAACTTCAACAACATAAAAGTCAGCAGCGTAACCTATTTTTTCTTTATACATCATACCTACATTTTCAATAAAAGCATCCACAAAATCGTCTTTTACAATACTAACCGTGCATCCACCAAAACCTGCTCCAGTCATACGAGAACCTATTACTCCTTCTTGTTCCAGGGCCGACTCTACTAACGCATCTAGCTCTA
>CAJJLI010000412.1 GCA_905192625.1 uncultured Clostridium sp.
ATCGTGGCCGACGTTCAGCAACGGCAATACTCGTTCGATGGCGTCCCGGGTACGAAGGCCACCGTGCATGCGAACAACCGTAAGCTTTCTGAATGCTATCAGCATAGGATTTACAATTGAAAGGTATGGTACTTCTATGAATTCCTTTGATTCAAACTCCTTTAAAATGGGTTCTTCAAATAAACAACATGTAAGAAATACAACATCGCCGTTAAAAAGCAGTGAAGCAAACAACACAAGTAATACAAATAAAATTATAAACTCAGATACACAACCTCTTGTAAAAGGCCAAATTTTAAAAGCAGAGGTCATTGATTTGCGTGGTAGTGATATCAAAATTCAATTCGATCATGGCGAGATTATATCTGCCAAAGTGAATACGGATGTTCCCATTTCCATAGGCGAGCAAGTAACATTTCAAGTAGAGGATGCTAGCATTACCTCTATTTCTTTAAAAGTCATGGCAGACAACCGCTTAACATCGCAATCTATTATTATAGATAAAGCACTAGAGAACGCTAACTTACCGAGAAATTCCAGGAATATGCTTATTGTTCAAGAACTTCTAAGCAATCAAATGTCCATTGATAAAGATAGTTTATTAAAAATAATCCAGCAATCCATTCAGTTTAAAGGCGCCTCAGTACAAACATTAGTCCTAATGAACAAATTTGGGATTCCAATCAATGAGACCAATATACAGCAATTTGACGCATTTCAAAATTACGAGCATCGTATTGTAAGTGGTACTATGAATTTGCTCAATACACTTACTGAGATGCTACCCCAAGCAACTGCGGATAACATCAAAGAATTACATCAGCTTTTATTAAATATATGTGGTAAGCAGCCCTCTTACATCATTTCGTCTGAGCCAGATTATCCGAAAACAGATACTTCTCCCTTTTCTTCACCAAAGGATTTGACTTCTCCTTCTAATAATCTTAGTAATCATGGGAATACTGATGTAAGTGTAACTGTACCTAACCCACAAGAATTTAACTCTCCTCAAAGTTTTAGTGAGCAGGCATTCTCTAATCAAGATAACACCTATTCTTTAATGGAATCAAATTTAGAGTCTAGACAACAACCAGAAACAACATCAGCTTTTACTTCGCTACTCGTCAATGATTTATTATCTAAGGAAGAACAAAATGCTTTTCTAAAAGTATTGCCAGAAACGTTGCAAAGACAAATTACTGAAAAACTCATAAATAATACTTGTACCGTTTTTGATCTTATCTCAGACGTAAATCAACATATTGATGTTATGGATCCAGACCAACAAAAAACCTTATTAAAATCACCGGCTTACCATTCTATTATGAAAGAAGCTATCCTAAGTCAATGGACGTTACGCCCAAGCGACCTAAAGAATCATGGAAGCATTGAGCGTTTCTATGAACAACTAGAAAATGATTTTAAAGAATTAATGCACATTTTTAATGCTGCTAAGGATACAACGAATTTCTCTATGGAGGTTGCAAACAAACAAGTACAAAACCTTCAAGACAATGTTGATTTTATGAAGACGTTAAATCAAGTCTTTCCCTATGTTCAAATACCTTTAAAATTATCCAATCAAAATGTTCATAGTGAGCTTTATGTTTACAAGCGTAAAAAAGCCAAAACAGACGATACTCAAAATGTATCGGTACTCTTACATCTTGATATGGAGCAACTAGGACCTCTAGATATTCATCTTGACTTATTAAAGACAAAGATTCATACTAAAATATATACCAATACGATAGAATCTAAGCTTATTTTAGACGATCATATTGATTTACTAAAAACTGTGCTTGAAAACAAAGGATATGCCTTCCATTGTGAAATCATGAAACGTGAGGAAAAAACAAACCTTATGAATGAAATCTCCAAACAAGCCGATGGGGATGTTCAAATGAAACGCTATTCTTTTGATATTCGAGCATAAATTCAGAAACTAAACGGTAAAGGAGTATAACAATTATGAGAGTACATAAAAGAGTTAGAAACAAGTCAACGTTTTTCACACTACAAAATATATTCATTGGTATTTTATTTTTAATATTCTTAATATCTCTTGGTTTAATTGTAGCAATTAATTTTAGACCTTTGTATTATGCGAATATCAAATGGCTTAATTTAGAGGCTAATACAGGACTTTCTGCAAACATTATACGTTTAAATTACGATGCGTTAATTGATTATAATTCTCCATTTTATTTTGGAGAACTATCGTTTCCTACATTACCTGCTTCTGCTTCAGGCTTGTCCCATTTTGTAGAAGTAAAACAAATATTTATGTTCTTTTACATTGCTGGCCTGGTTTCTATGGCCTTACTCATTGGTTTTATTATTTACAAAAAGAGAAAGGATGATTATCAGTATCTACTGACATCATCCATTACAACGGTCGTAATTCCCCTTATACTTTTCATACTTTGTATGATTAATTTTAATACTGTTTTTCTACTTTTTCACAAACTAGTATTTCGCAATGATGATTGGATGTTTGATCCTTTCACAGATCCTATTATAAATCTATTGCCAGAAGCTTTCTTTATGCAATGCGCATTTATCATTATAGGTTTCGTGCTCATTGGTAGTCTTCTACAATATGGTTTCTATTTATATCATAAGAGAAAGCATAAAACATCATCCTTGATAAAACCAAAATTTAATTATTATTACTAAAACCAATAGCGCCCCATTGTATATTTAAAGATTGGATTGGAGAAATTTGTGTCATTCATATAATATTTTGACATGATTTCTCCTTTTGAATTATATTCACGAAATTCTTTTAATGCACCAATGCTGATTATGACATTCCCCCCATAAGGCATCGCCATACAATCATTCGTAGTGATGTCTGGTATTTCTATTTTCTTTACTAATTGATATCCATTTACGCTTTCATCTACCAAGTATTGATAATAAAAAGAACGCATTCCGTTAGTTGTTATTCCACCTTCACTTGCACTTGTAGCGCTTTTTTGTAAATTAGTATCTTCAAAATGAAACAACGAAAGGTAAAATTGTCCCTCTTTTAACTTACGACTTTCACTATAATAAATGGATTTTTGATTGAATTGTGACTGAAAATTCCCCTTTTTATACAGTAGTAAAGTTTCGTAATTGGAATCTTTCCACAGACTTTCATCTGCTATAATCCAACGTATTACAGGGCTTGTATATATATTATTTATTCGTATGATGGAGGACATTTCATTACTATT
>CAJJLI010000413.1 GCA_905192625.1 uncultured Clostridium sp.
GTTACGATCACGATTTTTCCGGAAATCTCAAAGCCAAACCAGATCAAAAATAGGAAAATCCTTGATCAAGTAAAGAAAGTTACACATGTTGATATGGTAACAATCTTAAAGAACATAGACCAAGAATTATTAAAGGGTGCAATTAGTGGACCTAAATTCAAAGAATATTTTTATGCAAATTGCAAGTGCGATGAAATTAAAGCTTGCATAAAAGATATCATTGGTGAGTAGGTTATAAAACATAGTTAGAGCTAATTTATATCAATAATATGCCATTAGGTCTTTTTATTGACATCTGCAAGGAAGAATAATAGTTTAAAGTTTGTGCATTAGATTTGGAGGAATAAAAGAATGCAAAAGGCCATAGTCATTGGAGTTGCAGGAGGCTCAGCTTCTGGGAAGACAACAGTAGCAACTAGATTAAAAGAAGAATTTGCAAACGATGTAGAATTGCTTTGTCATGATAGTTATTATTTAGCTCATGATGATATGCCATTTGAGCAACGGGCAAAAATCAACTACGATCATCCCAATGCTTTTGACACGGAACGTTTTATAGAAGATATTAAGAAATTAAAACAAGGTATTCCGATTGAAAGGCCTGTTTATTCTTATGCGAATCACAATCGTGAAAAGGAAACAGTGCCCGTACGTGCAACGAAAGTTATCGTTGTAGAAGGATTTTTAATATTCGAAAATAAAGCATTACGAGATTTGATGGATATTAAGATCTTCGTGGATACGGATGCAGATGAACGATTGGTAAGACGTATATTACGCGATGTAAAAGAGCGTGAGAGAAGTCTTGATTCTGTGATTACACAGTATATCAATACAGTCAAGCCAATGCATGAACAATTTGTGGAACCTAGCAAAAAGTACGCAGATATCATTATCCCTAGAGGTGGCGAAAATACCGTTGCATTGACTATGGTAATGAATCGCGTCAAAGCAATTGTAGCTGAAGAGAAAAAAATGTAAAGAAATTAAAGCTTTACATTTTAAAAAAGCTGTTGAAAATAGATTTGTTTCATAGGTGTTGTTTTATGTTTTCTATATTTTATATAGAAGATACAAAAGTAAGACCGTCGAACGCTATTTTTCAACAGCTTTTTTGCTATAAAGATCAGCTTTTTTACAAATACAAATAAACGAGTGGAGAATAGTGTGAAAAATAGAAATGAATTTCACACGCAAGGTTGTGCTTACGCATCACAAACTTGTTATGCGAAAAAAACGTGCGCAAGAATGGGGATTAAAATGAATTATAAACATACGAAATATGCAAGTTATATTGGATATATTACGCAAGCAATTGTGAATAACTTAGCACCGTTGCTTTTTGTAACGTTTCAAGAAGAGTTTAATATATCGCTTGCAAATATAAGTTTATTAATTGTTATAAATTTCGGAACTCAGATTCTTACGGATATTCTAGCAGCAAAATACATCGATCACATTGGTTATCGTACGGGTGCAGTACTAGCTCATTTCTTTTGTTTTGTTGGACTATTATCTATGGGAATCTTACCTTACATATTACCCAATGCATATCTAGGATTAGTCCTAGCGGTAGTGTTAAATGCAATCGGAGGAGGGTTGATTGAGGTTTTAATAAGCCCAATCATTGAATCGCTTCCTGGAGATGAAAAAGAAGCAAGTATGAGCTTACTACATTCTTTTTATTGTTGGGGGCAAGTTTTAGTTGTATTACTTTCCACTCTATATTTTATTACCATCGGCACAAAGCATTGGGCCTACTTACCAGCCATATGGGCTGTCATTCCAATGATTAATACGTTTTTGTTTTTAAAGGTTCCTCTTTGTAAACTTGTAGAAGAGCATGAACAGATTCCGATGAAAAAGCTAATCTCTACAAAAATCTTTTGGATTTTTATATTATTAATGGTATGTGCAGGTGCGTCAGAGTTAGCAATGTCACAATGGGCATCGATGTTTGCAGAAAGAGGACTTAAGGTTTCTAAAACCCTTGGTGATTTATTAGGTCCATGTGCATTTGCAGTTTTAATGGGGATCTCAAGAGTTTTTTATGGGATTAAGGGAACTAAAATCAATTTAAAAAATGCATTATTTATTAGCGGTGCCTTATGTATAATTAGCTACATAGTAACAGTTTTTTCGAAAAATCCAGTAATATCATTGATTGGATGCGCGCTCACGGGTTTGTCGGTAGGACTCATGTGGCCGGGCGTTTTTAGTTTAGCTGCAAAGTACTTTAAAAATGGAGGTACAGCGATGTTTGCATATCTAGCACTTGCTGGCGATGTTGGCTGTGTAAGTGGACCAAGCCTTGTTGGATTCATAACTTCACGAGTTACAGTGAGTGAAAAGACTATATTCCATCGAATCTTTAATAACATAGGTACCTCTGAAATAGGGTTAAAATCTGGATTGATGCTTGCAATTTTATTTCCTTTTACCCTTTGTGTTTTATTAGTATTTTTACATAAACAAAATGAGAATTAATTGCTAGTATTCTTTATCTCTTATGTAAAGCAGAATTGGTTGATCAAATCTACATGAGATAAGATGGAAGTATCATTAAAGAGGCAGTCATGACGAAGTATTAAGATGAAATGGAAAATACGCTCAAATGCTATATTTACAGGCAGAAAAGTATACTTTACAATATTAATTTGTTATAACTTTGTAAAAAAAATTAATCTCTACAGTTTAGAAAGATGGTCAAATAATAAAATACTTGGAATAGCATAAACTCTCCTAGCATACATTGTATTAGTGAATATTAGGAGGGATTTCATTTGGACAATTATAATGTATATAAAGACATTAAAGCGCGTACAAACGGAGAAATTTATATCGGTGTTGTTGGACCGGTACGAACCGGAAAATCCACATTTATCAAGCGCTTCATGGATTTGTTAGTAATTCCGAACATTGAAGATGTACATAGTAAAGAAAGAGCAATCGATGAACTACCACAAAGCGCTTCTGGTAAGACAGTTACAACAACAGAGCCAAAATTCATACCGAAGGAAGCTGTTAATATTCAGGTTTCTGATGACACGGATTTTAATGTGCGTATGATTGACTGTGTTGGGTATATGGTGGATGGTGCGTTAGGTCATATTGAGAATGAACAGGAGAGATTAGTAAAAACACCATGGTATGATTATGACATTCCTTTTACCCAAGCAGCCGAGCTTGGTACGAAGAAAGTAATTAATGATCATTCAACAAT
>CAJJLI010000414.1 GCA_905192625.1 uncultured Clostridium sp.
AAAATTTATATGTATTGCCGTCCAATGTTAATTTAGCAGGTGCAGAAATTGAACTAATTGGTGTTGAAGACAGAGAATTCATACTTAAAAAGAGTGTTGAATCAATTAAAGCGGAGTTTGATTTTATTATAATTGATTGTCCACCGTCTTTAAATACACTAACGGTTAATGCAATGACGACTGCTGATTCAGTTCTAGTACCAATTCAATGTGAATTTTATGCTCTTGAAGGGTTATCTCAATTAATACATACTATTAACCTAGTAAAACAACGTTTAAATCCTGATTTAAAGATTGAAGGCGTAGTCTTTACGATGTTTGATGCTAGAACCAATTTATCTTTGGAAGTTGTTGAGAATGTAAGAGGAAATTTGGAACAAAAGATTTACAACTCTATAATTCCAAGAAATGTAAGATTAGCCGAATCACCAAGTCATGGTTTACCAATTAATTTGTATGATTCAAAGTCTGCTGGAGCGGAAGCATATAGATACTTAGCAGATGAAGTAATTAATTTGAATAATGACGTTGCGAAATCAAGCAAAGGAAAAAAAGGTAACAAAGGCGAAGGTACTAAAAAGCTTAGTACCAAAAAAGAAACTATGAGAGAAAAAGCTGCTAAGATAAGTTTGTTTAAAAAAAGGAAGTAAGTAATTAAGTTTATTTTTTGTGGTACTTTTAAGAGGTACGGGAGTGGGCTTTTAAATATTGGAGGACTGATTATGGCTATAAAGAAAGGTCTTGGTAAAGGATTAGATTCCTTAATTACTGACAAGTATGACAACCAAAAAGAAACATCCGATAAAGTTATAGATAATAATGTTTCACGTGAAACATTATTAAACATAAACAAGATAGAACCAAATAAGATGCAACCAAGAAAAGCATTTGAAGAAGACTCATTGCAAGAGTTAGCAGATTCTATTAAGCAGCATGGTATTATACAACCATTAATTGTCCAAAAGAAAGGTAAAATGTATGAGATCATTGCTGGAGAGCGAAGATGGCGGGCTGCAAGATTAGCTGGTTTGAAAGAGATTCCAGTACTTATCAAGGATTACTCAGATCAGGAAGTATTTGAAATCGCATTGATTGAGAATATTCAAAGAGAAGACTTAAATGCAATTGAAGAAGCCTTGGCTTATCAAAGACTTATTGAAGAATACAAATTAAAACAAGATGAAGTTGCAGAAAGAGTTGGTAAAAGTAGAGTTGCAGTCACAAATTTTATGCGTTTACTAAAATTGGACAAGCGTGTTCAACAAATGTTGATTGATGATATGATATCTGGTGGACATGCAAGGGCTTTATTAGCTATTAAAGATGGAGAAAAACAATTTAATATAGCTAATCTAGTATTTGATGGAAAGTTAAGCGTAAGAGAGACAGAAAAGTTAGTAAAGAAAATGTTAGAACCCAAACCAGAGAAGATGATAGCTGCAACTACAGAAGATAGCTTTATATATCGTGAGCTGGAAGATAAAATGAAACAGATTTTCGGTAGTAAGGTAGCTATAAACCGTAAAAATAATAACAAAGGTAAAATAGAAATAGAATACTATTCAAATGATGATCTTGAGAGAATCATTGATCTTATAAATACCATAGGTTAATAAAACAGCGAGGAAAGGTAAGGAAATGCATCATGGAGTTGTTTGATAGGTTTGGATTAGATGGAAGTTATTTCATTTTAGGCTTATTATTTGCACAGTTTTTAATGTTTCTTTTTTTAATCATATTGTTAGTTAAACATATAAATTTGAAAAAGAAATATAATGCATTTATGAAGGGATCTGATGGTACTACATTAGAAAGCACCATTTTAAATCGCTTTAACGAAATAGAAGAATTAAAAACAATAACAAAAAACATGAATGGGTCTATTGATAAGATAAAAGAAAACTTGTTAGGTACCTTCCAGAGGGCCTCAATTGTTAAATATGATGCGTTTAAAGAAATGGGTGGAAAATTAAGTTTTTCTATGTGTCTGTTGGATGATAACTTAGACGGTTTTATAATCACTTCGATGCATAGCAGTAGAGAAGGTTGCTATACGTATGCAAAAGAGATTATAAAAGGAGAATCCTTTGTTATATTATCTGAAGAAGAAAAACAAGTATTAAATGAAGCAAAAAATAAAAAAAATTATATGGTTTAAAATATAGCGTTTATAGTTACGGGGATTAAGGGTACCAAATATGATAAACTTTTATTGTAGCTATATTTCTAGCTTACAATTGTATGGCTGAAGTATAATTACAATAATTGATTGGTCATTTTGTGTACCCTTCAATATAATATAGAATTCAATCATGAAATATTGAGGGGTCAATTCATAATTTTTTTTTGTAATAGCTATTACAAAAACAATATGGGCGTTTTATAAATACTAGTTTAAATTTATAGAAAGGCGAAAATGATGAAGAGAGTAGGAATTGATCAAATTTTAGGAGTAGAAAAAATAGTCAAGGATATTTGTTTAAGTAATGGTACAATCCTACTACCAGCTGGGTCCATAATAAAAAAAGAATACATAAGATATCTAAAAAATTTAAATATCAATGAAGTATATATTGAAGATACTGTAGACATTCAAATGGATTCTGTAATCGAAAATATTATCCAGGAGGAATGCAAGGAAATTGTCAAAACTACTATAGAGAAATATTCGTATTGCGGGAATGTAGAGTTGAAAGATATTACGGAAGCAGCTGACAATATTTTAAATGAAATTATTCGTGAATCTGAGGTTATGTACAATATATCTATGGTTAGAGAAAAAAGTGAAAGTACTTATGCTCATAGTGTTAATGTTGCTGCGCTTGCTGTGTTTCTCAGCTTAAGAATGCAGTTAAAAGAAGAACGAATACGTAATATTGCTATAGGTGCGTTACTCCATGATTTAGGTATCCTATACTTGCCTTTTGATTATAGCAATATAAACTATGATCTTTGTGATGAAGAAACAAAAAAAGAAATAAAAAAACACGTTATAACAGGATACTCATCTGTAGACAAAGAGGAATGGATACCTAGTGTCTCAAAAGAAATTATACTATCACACCATGAGAGGGATGATGGATCTGGATATCCAATGCGTTTGACGAAAGATAAAATATCTCTCGAAACTAAAATAGTTTCATTGTGTGATGAATTTGATAGTTTAGTATATGGTAATTTAAAAACAAAACTTAAGGTGCATGATGATATTGATTATATAA
>CAJJLI010000415.1 GCA_905192625.1 uncultured Clostridium sp.
TTTTTAATAAGTCATTATTCTTAAGATGCATCAAGAAGCTGTTTTTAGTGTATCACCTTCTATTACAGCTGTTGATTTCACTGTGGGAATATCTATTACATCTTCAGATAAATTTACAACTATGTTACCTAACCCATATACAGTTTTATATGAATAGAATATAAATCTAATTTTAATGTATAAATATTTTCCCCTTTTACATACAGGAGGATGTGTAAATTTGAAAAATAAAGGAATTAAAACACAACTATTTGGTATTACCGTTATGCTGATTGCAAATTTTCTTTATGAATTAAACGGTATAGGTTTTAAAAATGAATTAATTAGCTTGGTTATATTTATAGTCGGTTTCTTAATATCTATATTTGGACTATTAAAAAAAGACTGATAATGTTATGTAATAATAACAACCTGTAAATGAGTTGTAGGTAGTGATTAACTGCAAACTTTTACAACCGTACGATGGTTCACGTATACCTTAAGTAGTTGACTGATATGTAATGGCTAAATAATAATAGCCTAAACATATCAGTCATTCTTTTTTAGAGTCAACTGTTAGTCCGGGATTAAGGTTGGGAATAACATAAGAGTTACGTTTGAGAACTTTAATTTTGTTAACGAAGCCTTTGGTCGGTCTAATAATATGGAAATAAAGCAAAGAATTTGCAGATCTATAAAAAATATGATACTATTTTTAACAGAATTAAAAGAAAGCCTATTTGAATGCTGAAAGTGCATTTTATCTAGTCCTTTATTTATGACAATGAAAGTGTGTGGAACGTGATTTGAATAATTTAGTTAAATGAGAATACTTTATTTGAATGACATTGAAAGTCATAGTTTGATTATTGCAATTAAATCATAAAAATTAGGATGAAATAGGAGGGTACTGCGTGAAGAAATCATTACTTTATGGAATACTAGCCTCGTTCTTTTTCGCATTTACGTTTATATTAAATCGTAGTATGAATTTAGACGGTGGCTATTGGATGTGGAGCGCTTGTTTGCGCTATATTTTTATGTTACCAGCTCTTTTTATGATAGTATTGGTGACGAAAGGTATCAAACCGACTTTAATACATATCAAACAGAACCTAGTGGCATGGTTTCTCTATAGTACCATTGGATTCGGGATTTTCTATACATTTATTACACTTGGTTCTGTTTACGGAAATTCATATTTTGTAGCCGCAACTTGGCAGATTACAATAGTAGCAGGAATTTTATTAACACCTCTTTTTCACAATAAAATACCATGGAAGAATCTCTTATATAGTATATTAATTGTGATAGGTGTATTTATTTTGCAACTTGAGAATATGCATGGTTTAAATTTAGGGAATACGCTGCTTCCCTTTGCAATTATATTAGTGGCTGCATTTGCATATCCTTTTGGCAATCGTAAAATGATGTCCATTTGCAAAGATTCCTTAAGTACAACAGAGAGAGTTTTTGGTATGACTCTTTGTAGTATGCCGTATTGGATTGTATTATCTATTGTAGCTTATAGTAAAGTGGGGTTACCAAGTAAGAGTCAAGTTGAAATGTCATTGCTCGTTGCCTTATTTTCAGGCGTGATAGCTACGTTATTATTTTTTAAAGCAACGGATATGATTAAAAATAATCCAAATCAATTGGCGATTATTGAAGCCACGCAATGTGGAGAGGTAGTGTTTTCCTTACTAGGAGGAATTATTATATCAGGAGATCCGATTCCTTCCATGGTTGGTTTTATGGGTCTATTGTTAATCATTATTGGAATGGTGATCAATAGTTTGGTAAAAGAATAACAAAAAAATGGTATAAATTAAGTGGTGTTAAAGGTTCAATTTTAGTCGATTGGATGAACTATTTATGCGGTAATGCTTATATTAGTACGTTTCGTATTAATATAAGCATTTTTTGTATATAAATGTACAATTTGCAATAAAATTGATATTATATAGTTAATTAAATAACTAAATTGCATTTTGTTTTTAAGTGTGATACAATTCAATTACAAAATACAAATTATCAAACAATTACAAACTTGTATCCGGTGTAGTGTATGCAAAAAAGCATACAACATTAGGAATACAATCGATGATAGAAAGCGGAGGTTTATTATGAATAAACAATTACAAAACAAATATCAATTATATATCAATGGTGAATGGAAAGACGCATCCGATGGCGCTACAATTAAAACTTATAATCCTGCAAATGGAGAATTCTTAGCAGAAATAGCAGATGCTACTAACAATGATGTGGATGAAGCGATTTTAGCTGCAAAAGAAGCGTTTAAGACATGGGGAAAAACAACTCCAGTAGAAAGAGCAGCTGTACTTAATAAAATAGCAGATATTATTGATGAAAATGCAGAATTTTTAGCTACGGTTGAAACTATGGATAATGGTAAGCCAATACGTGAAACAACTGGAGCAGATATTCCATTAGCAGCAGATCATTTTAGATATTTTGCTGGTGTTATTCGAGCAGAAGAGGGTACTTCTACAATGATAGATGAAAATACTCTAAACTTAATTCTTAGAGAGCCAATTGGTGTAGTAGGTCAAATTGTTCCTTGGAACTTCCCATTCTTAATGGCAGCATGGAAACTTGCACCAGTATTAGCAGCAGGTGACGTATCTGTATTTAAACCATCCAGTACAACTTCACTTAGTGTGCTAGAGCTGATGAAACTACTTGAAGGGGTTGTGCCAAAAGGGGTTATTAATATTATCACTGGTAAGGGCTCTAAGAGTGGCGAATACTTACAACATCATAAAGGTCTTGATAAATTAGCATTTACAGGTTCTACAGAAGTTGGTAGAGAAGTTGGTATTTCCGCAGCACAAAATCTAATTCCATCTACTCTTGAACTTGGTGGTAAATCTGCAAACATTTTCTTTAGTGATGCAGACATGAATATAGCGCTAGAAGGCATTCAATTAGGTATCTTATTCAATCAAGGTCAAGTTTGCTCCGCTGGTTCAAGAATCTTTGTACAAGAAGATTTTTATGATGAATTTATCGAAAAAGCGGTAGCTGCTTTTGAGAAAGTAAAAGTAGGTAATCCACTAGAACCATCAACACAGATGGGTGCTCAAGTAAGCGAACAACAGTTGAAGAAGATTTTAAGCTATGTTGAAATTGGTAAAAACGAAGGAGCAACAGTTGCAACAGGCGGTGAAAGATACGTGGAAGGCGATGCTGCGAATGGTTATTTC
>CAJJLI010000416.1 GCA_905192625.1 uncultured Clostridium sp.
CCTATACTCCTTTACATCAATTTGTCTATTGTATTTCAGCCCAATAGCAACAAATAAAATTTCACCTACTGTTAAATAACAATCTTTTAAATCAAAGATAAAAAATCCTGGAATACTTAAAAAATCTAAGCTCCCCCCCCCAGAATATTTTATCTATAAGACTGCAAATAGTACCTGCCATTAAAAATATAAATATTAACTTAGCTGGTAAACTCTCTTTTGTACTTTTACTACGATAAAATTGATATCCTGTTATAATAATAAAAAAACAGCATAATACTAAGATATTCGCTACGATTGGGTTTGCTAAAATAGAGATATAGTTACCACCCCAGGTTTGGTTTGTATTAATCTTGGGATAAAAGCCTATTATCCCTTCGATAAAAACTACTTGAATATCAAATAAATATTTTTTTATAAATAACTTAACCACTTGATCAATCACAATTAGAATACTAATTGGTAATATAATTTTTTTATAATTCATCCTACTCCACATCCCTCAAATTCCAAGTTAATTGTAACATGGTTACTTATACCTAAATCGTGTTATAAAATCAAAAAAATACAATGGAACTCGTCCATGTAAAATTCTCAGCTCTTCTAAATGTTAATTTTTGTAATCCTTCTTTATCTTAACCTATCTATTCCATATATGCAATAACAAATACTATGCTTTACAAACCGTAACATACATTTGTAAAGAAGTTTAATTTTTTAATACAATACGATTTATTTTCATGATTAAGAGGGCAATGCGCATGCAATGCCCTCTTAATATTTTATTACTAATTATCATAGTATCAATGTATAAACTCCATCCATTAGAACTTGTATTATTCTGTAACACTCGCAATACTACACAAAGTAAATTTAACAGATTGCACATTTGTTGTCCATTTATTAATGAAACGAATTAACTTTTAAATGGAATTAAAAATTCTAAAATTCCACTGGAATAAGGCGCAATTGCATATTGCTGGAAATAAACTACGATTCCTGATGGAGTTAAGTAAAAGTCATCCTCATTCCAAGTGTCATATACATCTTGAGGATAAGTCTCAAAATATGTTCCCTTTAAGTCTGGATCTTTTAATTGATCTGTTATCTCATCTACAATAAATGAGAGAATTTCATCTATATAATTTGGCTTATCAGGAAAATATTCGCTGATATTCATCGTTCTTCCGGTACTTAAGTTCCAGGTATCTGAATGGCGCACTGTATTTCCATGGGCGCCTCCGGTATATATGTATTTGTCAAAATATAAACCGATGAATTGACATGTTAAATAAGTTACTTTATACTCAACAATCGCCTCATAAGGATGAAACGGAAAATTATTCTCTTTCATTTCATGATATTGTTCAACTGCTTCAGTAAATAAGGTATCCCTGCAATATTGTTCAAAAATCTCTGCATTTTCCTTATAGAAAGCATTTAATTTAGTTAAATTTTTAGGGCATTTATTTGAAATAAACTGCGGATAATTAATGTTATACGTTAATACGATTTCATCATCATAATAGATTTTATCTGAAAGTACTGCATTTACTACTTGCATTATTCTTCCTCCATTTCATCTTGCATTATCTTAAATTAATTTTAAAAATCACTCCTATTACAAAGATATGCAAAAGATGAAAAGTCATTACAGAATATATTTATATTTACAGAAATCATTAATAATTGAATTAAAAAGGTTATATAATATGAGTCGCAAGATAGAACTAGGTTTTTATAAGGAAATTTAAATTCTCAAAAGTTATTACTTTTCCACATATTAGCACAGTATTTCAATAAAATAAAAAAAGTGGGTTTTACCCCACTTTTTCATTTTTATCAACCTCTTTGATTACGATATTGTACTGGAGTTATTCCAAACGCTCTTTTGAACAAACGATTGAAATGTTCCACATTTTGATAGCCTACGTTTTCAGCAATTGCTTCTACTGTCATTCCGTTGTTTTTTAACAAGGTTTTAGCCTTATTAATTCTAATTTCTTTTACAATTTCTCCAAAGGTTGTTCCTGTATGTTCCTTGATATATTTTGATAAATATGGCTTCGATAGATAAAATTCTTCTGATAAATCATCTAATGTAACTTTTTTATAATTTGCTTGGATATAGTTGACTATTGTTACAATTCTCTCATCCTTTTTCTCTGTTCCAATCAATTGAATTAATTGATTTGCTGCAACAGTTAAAGCCATAATTGAGGATTTTATGATGTCCTCATCATATCCAATGCCCCAATACATTTTATTTTGATAACTAATACCAATGTAAGATACCGCTTTTGATGTTGATCCTTTGGTTAATGCATGCTCTTCATATATCATTAACTCGTAATTGACACCAAAATACTGTTTAATTGCATTACTTGCGGCATCCAAACTACCATTTCCATTTGCAGTAATGATATGTTTCTCACCGTTGTGTGAAATAGTAACATCTGCTATAATGCCATCTCTTTGTTTGAATTGGAAGTCCAACACTTGAAAAATCGAATAATTATTTACATATTTATCTTTAAATATCTGATAGATCATAGCAGGTGATAATT
Source organism: uncultured Clostridium sp. (assembly GCA_905192625.1). Classification (GTDB taxonomy): domain Bacteria; phylum Bacillota; class Clostridia; order Lachnospirales; family Lachnospiraceae; genus Lachnoclostridium. Next base: position 2,568 of record CAJJLI010000416.1, read on the forward strand.
CTTTATGCTCTTGGTCTGAGACATCCTTAATGAAATAACCAACTTCTTCTTTCATCTTTTCTGGTATCGATAAACCAAAATTCTGCTTTAATATATAGCTTACGCCGCCTTTGCCTGATTGACTATTGATACGAATAACATCCGATTCATATTGCCTACCAATGTCATTTGGATCAACTGGCAAGTATGGTACACTCCAAGTATCACATTCTTTTTCTGATCTATACTTCATACCTTTGGCTATCGCATCTTGATGTGATCCAGAGAATGCTGTAAATACAAGTTCACCTGCATAAGGAGAACGTTCAAATACCCTCATTCTTGTAAGACGTTCATAGGTTTCACAAATAACTGGCATATTACTAAAGTCAAGATGTGGATTAACGCCATGTGAATACATATTCATAGCAACCGTAATAATATCTACATTTCCAGTACGCTCCCCGTTACCAAACAAAGTTCCCTCAACACGATCTGCTCCTGCTAAAAGTGCAAGTTCTGCATCGCATACCCCACAACCACGGTCGTTATGTGGATGTACGGATAAAATAACATTTTCTCTTGATCTAAGATTTTTACTTATGTACTCTACTTGACTAGCAAATACATGTGGCATTGCATTCTCCACGGTAGTTGGT
>CAJJLI010000417.1 GCA_905192625.1 uncultured Clostridium sp.
ATTATTAGCAGGAAAACAAGAAATAAGGCTTGGTTCATTGACGCCAACCAGAGATTTCAATTATGTTAAAGATACTGCCAATGGTTTTATTGAGATATCGAAATCAGACAAGACGATTGGAGAAGAAATCAATATTGCAACGCAGCAGGAGATATCGATAGGTGATTTGGCAAATGAGGTTATAAATCAGATTAATCCAAATGCAAAAATTATATGTGAAGAAGAAAGACTTAGACCAGAAAAAAGTGAAGTTAATCGACTTTTAGGATCAAATGCTAAAATTAAGGAGTTAACCAAATGGACTCCATGTTATACATTTAAAGAAGGAATTCAAGAAACAATCGAATGGATAAGAAAAAATATGGATTCCTATAAAGCGGATATCTATAATATATAGGGGGATTTGCTATGGAAAAGTTTATACCACTTTCTGTTCCTAATCTAAAGGGACGAGAACTAGAATACGTAACACATGCAATTGAAACAGAGTGGGTTTCTACAGCAGGACCTTATATTACTGATTTTGAACAAAGTCTAGCTAAATATGTAGGGGTTGAAGAAGCTGTAGCATGTCAAAGTGGTACAGCTGGACTCCATCTTGCACTTCTGACTTGTGGAGTGAAAGAATGTGATGAAGTAATAGTGCCAACACTTACTTTTATCGCAGCAGTTAACCCAGTAAAATATATTGGTGCAGAGCCAATTTTTATGGATTGTGATGATAGTCTAACGATGGATCCAATAAAATTAAGAGGGTTCTGCGAAAAAGAATGTTATTTTGAACATAATGTTTTATTTAATAAAACTACACATAAGCAAATAAAAGCTATAATTATAGTACATGTATTTGGAAATATTGCAGATATGAATGCAATTATGGAAGTTGCTGCAAATTATAATTTAAAAGTTATAGAAGATGCAACAGAAGCACTTGGAAGTTTTTACACAAAAGGCATGTATAAAGGGCGATATGCTGGTACTATTGGGGATATTGGAGTCTACTCTTTTAATGGAAATAAGATTATCACTACCGGTGGAGGTGGTATGATTGTTTCAAAGAACAAAGATTATTTAGACAAATGCCGATATTTATCAACACAAGCAAAGAACGATACCATATATTTTATACATGATGAAATAGGATATAATTATAGAATGACTAATATTCAAGCGGCTTTGGGTCTAGCTCAGCTAGAACAATTAGAATCATTTATTAATATAAAGAGAGAGAATTACTTCGAATATCAGAATCTAGGATTGAAGTTATTACAATTCAAAGATGGTATAAGACCAAACTACTGGTTTTATTCATACTTAACAGATTCAAGAGATAAACTTCTAAATTATCTTGCTGAACACAAAATACAGACAAGACCTATATGGAAATTAATCCATACTTTGAAACCTTATGAAAGAGCTCAGAGTTATAAAATAGAGAAAGCATTATATTATTATGAATATGTGCTTAATTTACCTTGTAGTACTAATTTAATAAAAGAAGAGGTTAATAAAGTGACATCTTCTATCATGGAATTTAATAAATCAATGCGTTAAAGAGATTATATCAAGAAATTTTATATAGATTTATTTTTTTGTTATGTAAGGCTAGTTTATTAGATTTTACTACTAATGAGGGGGGAATAAATTTGGATATTAAAGATTTTATTGTTTCAGAAGAAAATTCTGTCATTGAAGTAATGAGAGTTATAGATAAAAATGCAAAGGGCATTGCATTTATCTGTGAGAAGGAGAAGTTACTTGGTGTTGTTACGGATGGAGATATTAGAAGGTATATTTTAAAAAATGGCGACTTAAATAATTTAATTAAAAACATAGCAAATTATTCTCCTAAATATGTTACAAAACAGGATACTATAGATCATATAGCATATATGAAGCATCATTCAATAACAGCGCTACCAATCGTAAACAAGAACCTTAAAATATTATCGATTCGATTCCTATATGATAACCAAACGCTAAGGAATACAAAACTTAATGTACCTGTAGTAATAATGGCAGGAGGTAAAGGGACTAGATTATTCCCATACACTCAAATACTTCCCAAACCTTTAATACCAGTTGGTGAAAAAACGATAACAGAATTAATAATGGACCATTTTGAAGCATTTGGATGTAATCATTTTGATATGATTGTGAATTATAAAAAGAACTTTATAAAATCTTTTTTTATTGATAATGAACAGAAAAGAGATGTTGAATTTATAGAGGAATCTGAATTTTTAGGAACTGGTGGCGGCTTAAAGTTGTTAGAAGGTAGATACCAAGATTCTTTTTTTGTAACGAATTGTGACATTTTAATCGAAGAAGATTATAGCGATATTATGAAATATCATAAAGAAGAAAAAAATATTATTACAATTGTATCAGCGATGAAAAATGTAACTATACCATATGGAACTATTCATGTTTCAGACGAAGGACAAGTTGTAAAAATAAAAGAAAAACCTAATTATACGTTTTTAACAAATACAGGTCTGTATGTTTTGGAACCTAGATTTTTGGATGTAATTCCTAAAGATACGTTTATACATATTACTGATATTATTGAACGATGTATTGATGCTGGAGAAAAGGTAGGAATGTATCCAATAAGTGAACATGCTTGGATGGATATGGGACAGCTAGAGGAATTAGAAAAGATGAGAGAAAGGCTAGGAAAAGATGGACGGTGCTAAAAAAATCTTATTAATTGGTGGTGGTGGACACTGTTTGGCAGTTCTTGATAGCCTTTTATCCTCTTATCAATACCAGGACATAGGGATTATAGATAAAAAAAATGATTGTACTAAACCGAACACGGACTCAAAGGAGACGATCATGGGGATTCCTATTGTTGGAAGTGACGAAGATTTAGAGTTCTTGTATGGAAAAGGGTATAAGGAGGCTTTTATAACGGTTGGAAGCATTGGAGATGCCTCACTGCGAAAAAAGCTGTATTATAAGGTGAAGGAAATTGGATTCAAAATTCCTAATATTATAGATAAAACTAGTGCATTAAGTATTAACATATCTCTTGGAGAGGGTATTTATGTAGGGAAAAAAGCTATGATTAATGCGGATACAAAGATTGGCAATCTTGCAATTATTAATTCGTCAGCTGTTATCGAACATGAATGTGAAATAAATGACTTTGTGCATATAGCACCAGGTGCTATACTGTGTGGTAATGTAT
>CAJJLI010000418.1 GCA_905192625.1 uncultured Clostridium sp.
TAGCCAGGAAGATTTTTATGAAGCAAGTGGAGTGACTGTATTTGATATTGCTTATCCAATTGTAATTGATGGTGAATATCTTGGAGCAGTGGATATTGGATATTCTATGGAGAATGTATATAATACCATTAATAAAAATATTTATGTTATACTCATAACTGGTGTTATCGCATATCTACTATTGGGAAGTGTTTTGTTTGTTACATCCAGTGATGCTATCAATACAATTAAGAAACTAAAATTACAAATGGAAAACTTTGCGAAGGGTGATTTTTCAACATCCTTATCGGATAAATTATTACGAAAAAATGACGAGTTAGGAGAGATTTCACGTGCGGTTGATAACATGCAAGTTTCTATAAAGAATGTGCTGAAAAGTGTATTGGACATCTCTGAGAAATTAGCAGTTTCTTCCCATCAACTCGCCACAATAAGTGAGCAATCCGCAACTTCGGCAGAAGAGATATCAAAAGTGATTGAAGAAATTGCGCAGGGAGCAAGCGATCAAGCAAAGGATACTGAAAAAGGGGCGAATACGATTGCAATACTTGGTGATCTAGTTGTGCAGAATGAAAGGAAGATTCATGATTTAAATGCCTCTACGGAATCTGTAAATTTACTTAAAAACCAGGGACTTGATCTAATCAAAGATTTAGTTAATAAAACGGATAACTCGTCTAGAGCAGCAATAGAAATACATGACGTCATTATAACAACGAATGAGAGTGCAAAAAAGATAGTAGATGCCAGTGGTATGATAAAAGGCATTGCAGAACAGACGAATCTATTAGCTTTAAATGCCAATATTGAGGCAGCTAGGGCAGGAGAAGCAGGTAGAGGTTTTGCTGTCGTAGCAGAGGAAATAAGAAAATTAGCGGAACAGACAAACAAATTTACAGGGGATATAAATACAATCATTGTAGAACTAGAGCGAAAGACATCTAGTGCTGTTGAAGTCATCGAGGATGTTGGTAAAATCGTAGAATCACAAGCAGAAAGCGTAACTATGACGTATGAAAAGTTTAATGGTATCGCTTACTCCATCGAGCAGATGAAAGCAGTGATGGAAGAAGTAAGTAGACAAAGTGAAGAAATGTCAAGAAAGAAACAAGACATAGTAGAAATCATTGACAATCTTTCTGCCATATCTCAGGAAAATGCAGCTGGCACAGAAGAAGCATCCGCTTCTGTGGAAGAGCAAACAGCCTCCATTGAAGAATTCGCAAACTCTAGTGAGGAGCTTTCAAAAATTGCTGAGGAACTAAATGAGCAAGTTGAGATATTTAAGATATAATCAAAGCGGTTATCCATTGCAAGCTTGCGTACAATAGCGATTGGAGTAACTAGTTCATGTTACTTTTGGCTTATTTGACTTTCGACAAAATTCGCTATATAATATTAGAATCAGTTGAGAACTAAGGAGAATTACAATGAGAATAAATAAATTAAAAGGTGCCATTCTGGCATCTGTCCTCGTGCTATCTGTTGGAACGATTGCTGTAAAAGCAGCACCAATATCGGAAAAGCAAAAAATTACAACATCAAAAAAGACAACAGAGACGGAAAGTAGTACGAAATCAACTTCAATTGATGCTATTACGGTAACGCCTACAGTACCTGCTAAAGATGAAGCGGTATCTGGGAATGAGGAAAACTTGGCAGTAACGCCAACGATTGTATCCTCTACAAAGTATAAAGAAGTTACAATGATAACGAAAGCGGATATTCAGAAAATGGCGGGAATGGATGTAACTTATAAAAATGTTTCATCTATTTATAAAGAATTAAAACAGTCAAGCACTTGGGAAATGGCGGGATACAACGAAAACGATGCTAATTTAATTGCATCACGTTTTACTTTGAATTATAAACAAGCAGTCGGAATCTTAAAGAAAATAGCAAAGAATAGTGAATTAGGGTTAAAGGTTGTGTTATTACATAAACCAAATTATCAAAGTGCTTTCATTGGAGTAATCAAAACATCATCAGAATCTGAAGTAAATAACACAGATTTAAAGGAAATAGAGATTTCGATTGAGTATAAAGGTGGTAGTGTAGAACTTGAATATAGCATCAAGCAAGATGGTAGCGTAAAGGCTGAGTATGAAAATGAATTAACAAAAGAAGAACTAAAAGGTCAGGCTGCTCAAGCAAAAGTTGAAGCTATTCTTGAGGGGCTAAATATAAGTGAAAAAAATCAAGAAGCGATTGTAACTTATATCTTAGAAAAATTAGAATTGAATCAAAATTATAAAAAATTTGAGTTTGAAGCAGAATTTAATAATGGAACAAAATATGAATTTCAACTGTAAGTCTCTATATTAACTTAAAAAGGCTGTTACAAAGATGCTATTTAACAAGAATAGATAAATTGTAATGGCCTTTCTTGTAACAATATAATTTAAAAAGATGATGCTAGGGAATACTTACTAAATATTAGTAATAAGTACTGTGTAATGACAATAGTATGAAAGAAATAGGAGATTTTATGTTTAAAGCGATGATTGAGTTTTTCAATGAAATAGGTTTGAAACAACAAACATCTGAAAATTTAGCGAGGTTTATTTTAATTTTGTTTGTTATTTTACTATGTGTCTTGGGAAATATACTAGCACGTAGATTGGTACTTAATATTGTATCAAAATTCATTAAGAAAAATGCAAATAAAAAAAATAGCTGGATAAATCAGATGCTTGATAATCGGGTATTCCATCGTTTGGCATATTTATTATCACCACTTATTATAAGTTTCTTTATTGAATATTTTCCAAGATATCAAGTATTAATGCAACGTGGTATCCAAGTTTATGTTGTATTAGTAATGATATTAATTGTTGATTCAGTCTTATCGGCCTTTGATGATATTTATGTGAATTATGAAATATCAAAAACAAGACCGATGAAGGGAATTATTCAAGTAACTAAGATTGTGGTCTTTATCATCGGTGGAATCATATCAATGGCAGCATTAATTGGCGAAAGTCCAGTCATTATTCTTGGTGGAATTAGTGCGTTAACTGCTGTGTTTATGTTAGTCTTTCAAAATACGATTCTTGGGTTCGTTGCAGGGATTCAGCTGACTTCCAATGATATGATACGAATTGGTGACTGGATTGAAGTGCCAAAGTACGATGCGAATGGAACGGTAATCGAATTATCATTACTGACAGTAAAAGTACAAAATTTTGATTATA
>CAJJLI010000419.1 GCA_905192625.1 uncultured Clostridium sp.
CTTCTGTATTAAGACCAAACCGTAGTTGTACTATTATCTTTTCACGGTCATTTAATTTAGATAATGCTTTACTTAGTAATTTTTTATCCACTTCATCTTCTATATTTTTAGAAATCACATCTTCTTCTGTCCCTAATATATCCGACAATAATAATTCATTTCCATCCCAATCAACATTTAATGGCTCGTCAATGGAAACTTCTAATTTAGTTTTACTATTTCTTCTAAGATACATTAGAATTTCATTCTCAATACATCGTGAAGCATACGTAGCAAGCTTAATATTTTTTTCAGGATTGAATGTATTAATTGCCTTGATTAATCCAATTGTCCCGATTGATATTAAGTCTTCCACACCAACTCCAGTATTATCAAATTTTTTTGCTATGTAAACCACTAGTCTCAAGTTATGTTCAACTAGTAAGGATTTCGCAACAGTATCTTCCTCTGTCCCAAGCCTTCCAATTGCATCTGCTTCACGCTCAGCATCCAAAGGCGCTGGCAAAACTTCTGCACCACCAATATAGTGAATTTCTCCACGCTTTCTGAAAAAGAAGTCCTTGAAGTTTGGTATCATACGAAATTGGAACTTATTTGTTATAGATATCTTTAATAGCATTCGATTCTCCTCCTATTCATTCCATTTAATTTATATATTGCCTAATAACTCAGTATGAAGCAATACTTGATAATCCCTACTATTTTTAAAATCGTATTCTGATAATGCCACTGTAATTTGATTCCTAGTAAATGAATCTCTCCCATTTTCAATCGTCACCTCATCCAAACGCAATCCATCTAGAAGGCCATTTTCATTTCCAATACAACGATAAGGAATAAGACGAAATCTCTCTGGTCGATTTTTCTTCACTTCTTCAATCAAATTCTGAAGCAATGCTCGATCAACTAATATTACCGGCTTTCCATTCATCGGATCATACAAAGAATTACCGGTATCCAAAAATCCTTTACACTGTATACTTATATCATCCATCTTTAGTACAACATCATAATAACAACTTTCTTCTTTTGCATTTTTTCTCACCTTTATAAGAATAGTTATCATCATCGGAACCGAAGTTGCCAATAAGAAAAGCATCACCTTTGTTGATAAATTTCTAGCAAGAAGTTGATTATAAATTCTAGATAGAAGATTCATAGATGTAAGAGAACTAATGAATGATTGTAGCATACCACCGACAAAAAAGGTAACTATGATAAAATAGATATAATCATTTAACATTCCTTTTTTATTCTTCTTTCCAAACACAATCCATAGCATAAAAATTCCCGTGAACCCATAACTAATCATTAGGTTTACTATACTTGGCAAACTTATGAATACTGTTATGAGACACGAGATAAACGCCCCAAACAAAGCTCCTAACAGCATCCTAGCACATGAAGTTTTCTGTCTTCTTAATAACTTCGTTATGTATAATAGTATTAGATTCATTAAGACATTCCATAAAAACAGAACGTCAACATATACTTCAAGTTGCATTTCACCTCGCCTCCAATTGATACTTCATATTATAGCTTGTTGAATTGGAATATTTTGTAATACTGTAGTATATAATAAAGATTTTTAATAGTTTTTTTTCAGCATGAACCGATGGAATCGAATGAACTTTGACAAGCTATCTAAGAATTCGAGTTAATATCCGAAAATATGGACTAGATGACAGAGCACGCTGACGCTGTCGGATAAGTGACTCATTTTCTGGATTAGACCTACAAATTTTAAACTCTATAGGAAGCATTCAGCTCTGCGAAGTGCACATTTCAGCACGTAGCGCCTTTATTAACGAACAGAAGATTTACATTAATACTTTACATTGATAAATTCTTATCTATACAGTAAATAAGGAGGGTAAATTAACCAATGTCTTAACTAAATGACATTGGTTAATTTACCCTCCTTTTTTACTATCGCACGATTAATTTTACTCACTATCTTGAATTGATATAAATGACTTCTCATTCCATTTCACTACTTTGCCGTATCTTCGTAATGGATATTCACCGTCATGAGCATCTCCTTGATATTCAGTAGACATATCGCTAGCGGAACGAATACGTGTGATGCCTGCTCGTATCATTACAGAGATAAGTTCCTCACGTTCTGATTCTCCACATATTAAACCTACTGTTTGAAGATGGCCTCGATTTTCTTTAAGAACATCAATGATATTCTTTCTTGGTAATGCTTTCACCCATACATTCCCATACAATAAGGAATTTTCTAAATGAGAATCATACGACCGGATTAAACTTACGTTTTTTTCTTTATATATCTTGATATTCTTATGATTTTGTTCAATATCATAATTGTAAAGTTTTAATGTATTTTGTGCACGGATTCCTATATTAAAACCTCCATGCTTTACTACGCTTTCCTCTAAAATAGGTAAAAAGAGTTTACAAAAGTCGTCAACTTCACTCTCATTTTCACAATCAATATAGATTCCTTGACAGGAACTACAAAGCAATTGCTTTGTCTTAATGATATGCTCTGCCAAAGCTAATAATTGTTTCTTATTCTTACCATCTTGCGTGATATAAGCAAAGCTTATTTTGTGTCCCCACTCAATTAATTTTGTATTAGCAGGTACAAGACCTCGATAAGAAGAAATTGCTTCATCTCCTCCCCATACAATAACACCGTCTGCAAGTCCACATAGACGCTTTAGTTTATTTTTTTGATTGGATGGAACGTTTAAAATATATATGTATTCTTTTAGTGCTGGCTCTAACTGCATTAATGCTTTTAATATAAGAACTGATATCGGATCTTGATTGGATGGAAGCTTTAAAATATTGATATTCCCCATTAATAAACCTTCTATTACACTAAAGGCAGAAATTCCATCTAAATTACCTGGGCCAATATGTAACAACACTCCCAGCGGAAAATATATAGCTTCATCATTTCCAAGTTCTGTAACTACCTTTTTTCTTAAATAAGATTCGCTAAGCATTTCACAAACTTCTTTACGATTCTCCTCCGTTATATGTACATAAGCTACGAATCTCTTCATTTGTTCATCATACACTCCAGAAGCAATTGCTTCTGATAATCTATTACATGTGTGTATTACAAGTTCTCTGCTTATTAAGGGTTTTTTCAGCGTTTGTAACATGCTATTTTTTAAGACATCTAATTTCATTCATCGATTCCCCA
>CAJJLI010000420.1 GCA_905192625.1 uncultured Clostridium sp.
CTGCGAATGCATTAGCCTCCGATTCCTTTAAGAATTGGCGTGGTATGCAAGATAGTGGTGGTCGACGAATTATGCGTGCAATTTATATTGACGTTAATAGCATTCGATTCTGTAGTGAGGAAATGATTGAGCACTTTAAGAAAATTGAATTTATTAAAGATTATATTACAACAAAGCAAGTGGAAATTATGGAGTATAACCGCAATAAGAACCTTGATATGTCGGAATTATCCAATGGTAGAAGATTAACCAATATTGGGGTGTTTCGCATGTATGTTACAAATTATCTAAAAAATCACCCTGGATTGCGTAAGGATATGACTTTAATGGTACGGCAGTTGGCTCCAACATCTGAGGGGTTGCCACTGGAAATTTACGCATTTTCGAATGGAACGAATTGGTCAGACTATGAAAATATCCAAGGAGATATTTTTGATCATTTGTTTGCAGTTGTAAAAGAATTTGGATTACAAATTTATCAAAGCCCGACTGGGCAGGATTTTTCTAAGATAAATATTAAGAACGAAGGATAGGATAAATATCGGACTGAACATTTAGAATTTGTAAACATATGATATATAAAATCATATTTATGGGTGACGTAGTGTTTAATTTTAACTTTAACAATAATAATCAAAGAAATCGCAGTAATAATTGTAATTCTAATTGCAATTCTTCAAGAAATAATACTTGGCGTATTGAAAATGCATTCATTGAGGAAGTTGCTTGGGAAAATCAAAATGGTCTTCTTACGATAACTTTTGGTGTGCCTGGTCGAGCTAATGCGGTTATAACTAGAAAGATGCTATTAGTGATTGATAACAATACTGTGATTAAACATCATAGAGGGCAAAGGATGTCGTTTCGACAGTTAAGAGTTGGTATGAACATTGATGTAGAGTGCATTCGCAGCCGTTCTCGGAATATGCCTGCAAGAGCAAATGCGACAAGTATAGTAGCTCTTAGTCGTAACGCAAATTCAGTGACGAGAGAAGGTTGCATTATAGAAATCGATTTAGCAAATAATTTTATATTAATGGATCATAGAAATAATTCATCTGATATTTTACGCTTAACGATTTCAAATGAAACAATCCTATTAAACCAGCAGGGCAGAAAAATTTGCTTGGAAGATTTATGTGTAGGACAGAATATTAGAGTGGAGCATGCAACTTTCCAAACAGCAAGTATACCACCACAAACAGCAGCATTTCGTATTCGAGTTATATAGTGTTTTCTCAGAATAAATAATAAAAGCTATCTCGTTGAAATTAGGTTTTCCTAATAAAATGAGGTAGCTTTTTCTTATATTAACCTGGAAAGTTTGTTTCGTATTTTACTTAAAAATGAGCATAGAAAGAGAATAACTTGACCTGAAAGAAGAATTATGATAAATTATCTTTCAGTAGAAGATAAAACAGATAGAAGATATTACACTAGAAGATTAAGGGGTAATGATATGGATTATAGAGGGTTAACCTATGAGTTAATGGAAATGATGCGTAAAAAAAAGCATCCACTGGATGATTTTAGAGAGTTTGAAAAGGGTGAAAACGGAATATTACAATCACTTTTAATTAATGAAAAAAGTGGAGGAGAAATGCTTACTCCAGGAGAATTAAGTGCAATTCAAGAGTTGAGCACGGGAAGGGTAGCAGCAGCTTTAAAAAGTTTGGAAAACAAAAATTATATTAGTCGGCAAATGGATAAAGATGATAGAAGAAGAATTATTGTAACCTTGACTGAGGATGGAAGAATGTTTGCCCAAACACTTTTTGATGAGACAATAGAAAAAGTAGAAAGTGTACTTCGAGAAATTGGAGAAAAAGATGCAAAAGAATTTTATAGAATTCTTAAACGTATGCTTGAAATAGATGCAGAAATCTAATACAAAAGAGGATGGATTTAACTATATTTTATAATTGCAGAAATGCTAATCATGTTAATTACATTGATTTTATATATACCTGAATTTTATAAGATGAGTAAATTATGGAAAGACTAAACATATAAGTAAGTAAAAAAGAAAGAAGTATGATAAACATGAACTTTTTATTTTATACGATTTTAGGATATTTCATGGGAAGTATTATATTTGGCTATATTATCCCGAAGGGATTAAAGGGAATCGATATCAGAAATGTAAGTAAGGATGGAAATCCTGGGACCGCAAATTCGTTTTCATATGCAGGTATGTGGTGCGGAATACTTGTTTTAATCTGTGATATGCTAAAAGGTGGAATACCAGTTTACTTAGCAAAGCAGACACTAGATACGAATCATATATATTTTGCATTTGTTATAATGGCTCCTGTTTTGGGACATGCGTTCCCTGCTTACTCCAAATTAAAGAATGGAGGGAAAGGAATAGCAGTATCCTTTGGCGTTCTAATCGGACTATATCCTAAGCTTTCCTATGCGATATTGCTAGCATTTTGGTATATTTTTTTCTCGATCATTTGTAATATAAGACCACATAGTTATAGAACGGTTGTGACTTATGTATTTTGGGTTATGAACATAATGCTTATAAAGGGTGAAGTAGCAATCTTTATAGGTTCCTTATTAATTGCAATCGTAGTTTATAGTAAACATATGAGAGAATTAAAAAGTTGTAATGAAAGGCAGATAAGGCTTTTATTTAAAAGGAGTTAGACTATGAAAGTGCTTATTTTATCATGTAAAACCGGTGGCGGTCATGATGCCGCTGGCTTAGCAATTAAGGAAAGGTTTGAGCTGGAAGGTCATGATGCTAACATGTTTGATTATCTGACTCTGGCTGGAGGCAGCGTTTCAAAGCGGGTAGAAAAGTTATATGTAAATACTGTTAAATATATGCCTAGAGTATTTGGTACGGTATACAAGCTTGGAATGTTTGTGAGTAAAAGGGTAAAAAAATCACCTGTATATTATGCCAATGCTAAAATGGGAAAATATCTAAAAGAATATCTAAAGGAAAATCCATACGATGCTATTATTATGCCACATCTATATCCAGCAGAAACGATTACTTACATGAAGAGTAAAAATATTTCTCTTCCTCTAACAATAGGGGTAGCGACAGATTACACCTGCATTCCTTTTTGGGAAGAAACGAACTGTGATTATTATGTGATTCCTCATAAGGATCTTATACATGAATTTAGTAGTCGAGGAATTCCAAGAGAAAAGCTAATTCCTAT
>CAJJLI010000421.1 GCA_905192625.1 uncultured Clostridium sp.
AATACGTATCAAGAACACGAATTTCCGTCATTGTTGGATTTCGTTCTTCCTTATTTTTAAAGTATTCTTGTATATGACAAAAGTCATCAAAAGTCATTGCTAGATTTAAATGTCCAAATAAGTCCTTTAGAGCTTCTTTCTTCATATCTATAAAATTATCTATAATAGCAACATCTTGTGGAATGTCAAATGCTAAATTTAAAGTATCTGGCTTTGTCTCATTTGTCTCCCTTTGATCCACTGGATTTATACAATACGATTTGATGCGTGCAAAATCATCTTCCGATATTTCCCCAGTCAATACATAGGTCGTTGCTGTTTTAATGACTGGATTCTCTTTTTCATTTAAAAGTTTCACACACTGCTCCGCTGAGTCTGCACGCTGATCAAATTGACCTGGTAGGTACTCGACAGAAAAAACAAGGTCATTTTCATTTAATGGAAATTTCTCTTCATACAAAAGATCCACTGGAGGCTCACTAAATACAACGCCAAGAGCACTCTTATATGTTTCATTGCTGACATCTTCTATATCATATCGAATTAAAACACGTACCTTAACCAATGCCGAAATATCAAGATAACTATTTATCTCTTCTTTTAATTCTTTTGCTTTAATTGCATATGGTTCTTTTTTCTCTACATATATTCTAGTAACGTTTCCCATTGTAATCCTCCATGGTATTCAATCCAATATACTGCCCAATTCTAAGTAATATCAAAGCTTTAATTCATCTTTTATCTTCGAATAAAAACTATTTTCCAAAAGTTTAGTATATTAAAGCTTTTATGGTTATATTTATTATAACATAGATGTATTTATTATTGAAATTAATAAAAGTGAAATATTTTATAAGTCCCCCTTATAAAATCTTGCACTTCTCATATTCTAACTATATACAAAGCGAAGTTTTTATAGTAAAATATTTGAGACATCGATTTCTTTCATTACATATGAAATTGCACTTACGTTTGTCTAAAAACACAACGTTTGCCTTGCAATAACGATATCTTGAATCTTAACGATGACAATATTTTTGGAGGATAAATTTATGTTATATTCAATATTTGAGAGTACGAATGGTAAAGGTATTGCCTTTTTCGGACTTCTATTTGCTTTTTTAACTACATGCATTTTACTTGAACTATTGCAAAATATACTCCCACGAGATGGTGGTCGTGCATTTGCAGTGAATGGTGGGTTATCACAAGGAAAACCAAGAGGTGCTGGAATTGTATTTATTTTAGTATTTGTATTTTCTGCAATTATGTTTTCACCGATTAATCGCGAAATAATAATATACCTTATTATGTTAATCGCAGCGATGATGAGCGGATATTTAGATGATAGCTCCAAAGCTCCTTGGGGTGAATATAAAAAAGGATTAATCGACTTAGTGATAGCATTTGTTTGCGCCTTCACTTATGTTAATTTTAATACAAGTAAACTCACAATCATGCTAACTGGACAGGAATTTATACTTCCAAATTGGCTTTATATTATATTAGCAATGATACTTATTTGGGCATCCATCAATGTTACGAATTGTAGTGACGGCGTAGATGGCTTAAGCGGAAGCCTTGCAATCTGTACACTCATAACTTTTTATGTAATATTCATCTCAAAGATTGGTGATGCCGGCTTTGGTCAATTTATTTTACTTATGGTTATTTGCTTGCTTGGTTATCTTTGGTTTAATGCTTCTCCGAGTAAACTATTAATGGGCGATGCCGGTTCTAGAGCCATAGGCCTTGTTATTGCAGTCGTTGCTCTTAAAACTGGTAGTCCATTGTTATTCATTCCATGTGCCATTGTTTTAATTATCGATGGTGGATTGGGCCTAATTAAAGTTGCATTGTTACGCTTCTTAAAAATCAGAATACTCAAGAATACTCGTACACCAATCCATGATCATGTGCGAAAAAACAAAGGTTGGTCGGATACTCAAACTGTATTCCGTTTTATAATTATACAAATTGTAGTTTCATTCATTTTAATCTTTAATTTGCTTTAAAATAGCACTAAAAAAGTAAGTCTAAAAAATTGTACGATAGGGATGACCGTTAAAAAGGAGAACAGAAAATGGATATCAATTACGAATTATATAAAGTATTTTATTATGTTGCGAAAACACTCAGTTTTTCAGAAGCCGCAGCAGAACTATTTATCTCACAATCTGCAGTGAGTCAATCCGTAAAAGTGTTGGAAAAACGTTTGGATCAAGTTTTATTTATTCGTAGTACAAAGCGTGTTAGCCTTACAAAAGAAGGCGAGATGTTATTAAAACACATCGAACCAGCGATTAATTTAATCACACGTGGGGAAAATCAATTGATGAATTCAACCTCAGCCGGCGGTATGCAACTTCGCATTGCTGCTAGTGATACGATTTGTCGTTACTTTTTGGTTCCTTATCTTAACCTATTTCACAAGACTTACAAAGAAGTACATATTAAGATTATCAATGGTACTTCTTTAAAATGTGCTGAAATGTTAGAAACCAATCAAGTAGATCTTATTGTTGCTAACTCACCTAACTCAGCACTTAACAATAACATGAAAATTTTAGATGTAAAAGATTTTACAGATGTATTCGTTGCAAATCCAGATGCGTTCCCTTTTGGAGACAAACCACTGAGCTTGCATGAATTGCAAAAACTACCAATACTTATGCTAAATAAACTTTCTACTACAAGTGCATTCTTGCATAATCTATTTTTACAAAACTCATTGGACTTAGTTCCTGCAATTGAAATCAGCAGCAACGATTTGCTGATTGATCTTGCTAAGATTGGTCTTGGAATTGCTTTTGTTCCAGATTTTTGTATCAAGAACACAATTGATGATAATTTGTTTGTTCTTAAAACGGAGGAAACTATGCCTACTCGTAAACTGATTGCGGCTTATGATGATAGTATTCCACTTTCTGAACCTGCAAATTACTTTATACAATTGCTACTAAACGAAAACATTGAGTAAATTGCATTCCATCAAAGAATAACTTACATCCATGAATTATAAAAGGCAATTGCAAACTAGTTTGATGTTTGCAATTGCCTTTTCTTTTAATATTGATATTTTACATCGGTATAATCTTTCGCATTTTTTTTCATTGAATATTTCTGAACCTGCAAATTACTTTATACAATTGCTACTAAACGAAAACATTGAGTA
>CAJJLI010000422.1 GCA_905192625.1 uncultured Clostridium sp.
GTGATTTTTATTTTCGCTAATGAGTATTGAAACGATTGTATTAGCGGGAGTAGTAAGAAAAATATCGCTCCTATGATCCAAGGTGAAACGAAGATATATCCCATAAGCGCTTCTCTTTTGGCCAATCTTCCAACCTTTTTAGGTTTAACTTTTTTAGGTTTAACTTTTATAGATTTTACTTCATTGCTTACCCTCATTTGGAATCACCTACCTTATACGACATAGCTGGTATAACCAATCCATCCATTGTGATATCCGTGTCTGTATAGTTAATGTAAATGGTAATATCATTGTCATAACGAACTACAGTAACGCCGTTATCTAGTCTCTCATGTAAAACAATAAAAGCATCCTTCGTTAGCGTATTCACCTTTTCTAATTCTTTGTCATACGCAGTAATCTCGTCTTTATATACGCTGTACTTCGTACTATAAATATCAGAAGAATTTGTATAAAGCAGTTGTGATGAATCTTCATACGTAATATAAAAGGAAGGAAATACTCCTGTTTCAACTAAATTAAGAAAATACTCTTGTTTATTTGCTTTAAAATTAACATACTCTGAATACATTGGCATCACACCTTTTAATGCGATAGTTAAAAAAGGTACTTCCTCATCAATGAAAATGTAATTCGAGGATGCAAGTGGAATATCCAAATATGCGTTCGTATAATTGAAAAGATATGCATATGGCTGCTCTAAAACCATTTGAAATCCATTAAAAAGTCCTGCCATCATTTGTTCATAGGACTCCTGTGTATCTTTCCTTGTAAAATAATTACCTTTGTAGCTATAGGAAAATAAATTGTTAGAAGCTCCTGAAAGAGAAATGTATTCTATTCCTTTCTTTTGATACTCCCCTGCTAATCCTTCCAAAAGATAAGTGCTACGTTTCGGAATTAAATATAAAAAACGATTGTAGACATTTTGAAATGTATATTCTTCATAAAGACGCTTATCAATGCGTTTTACTACATTAAATGTCGTATTGTTTTCCTCTGGATTAATTCTTAGTACATCGTGATGCAAATAAAATTGAGTATTACTTTTGTTCATCTCATGTATCAACTTCGTTAATTGTCTCGTGGATCCAATTCCACGATCCGCTTCGTAAGATGTAATCGGTAAGCCATAGAATCCGCCTGACTGCCATCCTTTATAAAGAGTCAATATATTCTTAACTCCAGAATCTTCTAGATCTTTATAAATCAAGCGAATATTATCAACACTTGTCATTGTCACAGATTTTTTTAATAGCAAGCCTTCTTCTCTTTCACTACCTAAAAAATCAATCCTAGTACGATAAGAATTATCCTTACTTTTTAGCAATGTTTCCCCTAGTAAGTATTCTCTATAAGTAATGGCTAAACCCGTGTAATTGGCCTTTTCTCCATTCACAAGACAATATCTTACTCGAATGTCTGAATGAGTTCTATCTTTTTCTACCTGTGTAATTGAGCCAGAATTACTTTGACTCGTTGGTTGAACATATACTTTTCGCTTAATGAATCTAGGATAAATACGATTATAATTTACAGTTACTCCATTTGGATACGCCTCAATACTTGCCCTGTCTTCACCTTTTTCGATGATTCCTAAGAAACCAAACTTATTCTTTGTATGTACCATTCCAAATACAGGTGCCAAGATATTTTCTGATGGATTTGTTGTTTTAATCTCTCCCCAAAGAAGTGATTCAACAGAAGAATCTTTAAATCCAATATCCTCTCCATAAACCAACTGGGAATATCCTCCACTAAATCTTCCTTCCTTATCATTTAGATAAATCAATGCACCATTTCCATCTGGTATAAACATATAACCTTCTTTATCACCAAGATAGCTATGCCCCAAAAACGGATAGACTAAAATGGATCCGATCATGTATTTGTTTGAATTTTCAATGATTGTTGCATCTGGTATCTCTACAATTAGTGAGTCTTCTTTGAGTGCTACCGTCATCTCAAAAGAAAAATCATACTGAGGAAATGTTACATTCGCATGAAATCCATTCGATAACAATTTCAAAGTAATTTCAGGAGCATTATTTATAAAGTCCGCCTGTACGGTATCATTGACTCCATCAATTACATTCACTACGATACCAGATTGCATAAATCCCAACCACTGTTTATTATTTTTACCATCGTCTTCACGCAAGGTGGATTCCAAGATTTCACCGGAATGTTTATCACGAATTAGTATCGAAAGAGTTGGCTCATATAAATACAGTTCGTATGTCTCACTTTCAGCAATCATTTTATGACCGTGCATCTCTTTTTCATAAATCGTCGGCTCGCTTTTTACATCTGCGACTTCTTCATAACGGTTTGAGTTAACATTACTAGAATTTCCTATTAAGTAGCGAGGTTGTGAAACTTTTTGAAACATCCATATCCCAAGTATTGCAAGTATAAAAATAGCGATGCTTATACATAAGATTCTTTTCTTTTTAGAAGCCAATTCGATACACCACCTCTCCACAGATTGCTATGATAAAGTCGAACACCTGTGTCCATAAAACATACAATATAAATAGAACAAGTACTGCAATTAATGCCGCAAAAAATGTTAATCCAATTACTTTTGCCGTTTCCTTCACTGTATAGTTATTTATTTCTTTGATTGTTGCTAAAATCAGTACGATAATCCAGCAGATCATAAATAGATTTGCAAAACGTATGATAAAGGATTCATTAAACGTAACTACATGACTAAGTACAAAAATGATTGGTTTAATTATCAAATACGGTGTTAAACAATATACAAAACTGCAATAAATTTGCTTAAAAGATCCCTCTCCGTCATTGATTGCACAGATCAAATAATTACAAATGGTCAACAATAAAAAGACAAGGAGTATACTACCAACATCAGATCCTATGGAATATCTACCTTCACGTACGTTCTTGAGCAAAAATCCGCAGAAATACTTATAAATAATTGACTCTATTATAAATGTTACTAGAAGGATGTTGGCACATAAAAAGGAAGCCTTTCCTTCTCTTTTCACACCATAACAACCATCCAACGGATGTTTGGCGTAATAAATAGAATATCTTAATTGCATGGATAATTTGTTACTTGCTAGGTTACGAAACCAAGTCTTAACACCGTTAAAAATCCCTTTTTTCTTTTGAAGTTGCTTAAAAACTCTT
>CAJJLI010000423.1 GCA_905192625.1 uncultured Clostridium sp.
ATAAAACAGTTGCCGGAATCACGTACTACGATGCTATTTTCCGCGACGCTATCAGAAGAAATAAACGAACTTGTGAATCAATATATGAAGGATCCTATCGATATTGAAGTTGAAACCAAGACGACTACTATGGATCAAATTAAACAGCTTGCATTTTTAGTTGAGGAAGAACAAAAGTTTGATGCTTTAAAATATGTTACAGTGACTCAGAATCCTGATAGTTGTATTATATTTGCCAATACACAAGTTAAAGTGGATGAAATCTATGAGTATCTGAAAAAGAACCACTACCCTGTGCAGAGCCTTCACGGAGGTATGCAACAAAAAGAACGTATGAAAATCATGGATAACTTTAAGCAAGGTAGATTCCGCTATCTAGTTGCAACTGATGTAGTGGCAAGAGGAATCGATATTGATAAACTATCCTTGGTTATTAATTTTGATATGTATCGAGGGCTTGAAAATTATGTCCACCGTATTGGTAGGACAGGCAGACAAAGAGAAATTGGAACTGCGATTACATTTTACACGAAGAATGAAGCACGTAAATTAACGGATTTGGAGAACTATTTAAGAACTTCGATTGCGCAAGATTCTTCTGTTCATGAAGAGGCTCTTGATTCCTCTGACGAGATGAGTGGTCATGAATCATTTTCATCTGGTAACATCCTTATTGACCGTATAGAGAATGTCTCATTTACTGTATCAGCAAATGATCAGCTGCAATTTGAAGAAAAGATAAAACAAGCACCAGTGATTAAAATTAAAAAGTCCAAAAACGTTGAGAAGGGAATATTAAAACTTCATATCAATGCTGGTAAGAAGGCTAAAATAAGAACAAATGAAATCGTCGCTACGATTTGTAGTATCGATGGAATTTTAGATACCGACATTGGAGTAATTCAAATTACAGATATCGCAACGTTTGTAGAAATATTAAATAACAAAGGTATGACTGTTTTAGAAGAATTAAAAAAGAAAACCATCAAAGGCAAGGTTCGAAAAGTAAACATTGCAAGAAGTTAGTAAAACGTTAGTTAAAAAACGTTAATAAGGTTGTAATTTTATAGAACACATGTTCGCCGCCTCGTAATATGTATACTTTTTAAACTTGGTCATATAGTTAAAATTACTTATTATGGTAATAAAACTTAGTTATTATCACATTTTCACCGTAATATGTAATTTAAAAACAGTATTTACTAATATAGGGCTTTTATTAAGAAAACGAGTCTTAAGAACATATGTTCTATTTAGGTGTGTGTAGTAACTTAATATTGTATAAAGGGAAGATACACGAATAAAATAAATAGTTAATATAAGAGAAACTAACTTAATTAGTTAAAGCATTTTCAAGAAAATACTAGCCATTACTGAATGGACTTAAAAAGAAAAGCAAAAGACTTTTAGAAAATATCGAACCATTTGTATATGATTTTAGAATCTTATATCAGAAGCAATATTTTGAAATAGAACCTTACAAATAGATAATGATTTCATTATAGAACCTTAGGACTAGAGACATGTCGATATTAAGAGTACTAGAATTAGTAATATGATTTCAAGATAAACTACACAATAATATTCACAATAATAAAATGATATGACGGTATGAGCTTAGAATTAGATATATGACTATAGAAAAACATTTGATTTAGGAACGTGTTTTAAACTTTAGAAATCCACAACATAATTTTTAAGAAAGAACTTTAGAAAGAGGTATGAATTATGGAACATAGAACATATCATCAAGAAAAAGACATTGAGAACGTCAAAAAACTCAGAGAGATGCAAAGTGAACTTCCACGTTGGCTAAGAGATTATTTTCGTGGAATTGAGTACACCAAGGAATCAAGAACACGTATTGCATATGCAATTGATTTAAAAATTTTCTTCGATTATATTCAACAGCATAATCCTATGTATAAAAATATGAAAGTTCAAGATATTCCAATTGAGATTTTAAGTATGTTAAAAGCTACCGACATCGAAGAATATTTAGAGTATTTGAAGTTATATAAAAATGAAGAAGGAAAAGAGATCACGAATAACGAACGAGGTCTTCGAAGAAAGCTCGCATCTCTTCGTTCCATGTATCACTATTATCATAAAAATAGAATTATCACTGAAAATCCAGTCATCCAAGTAGATATGCCTAAAATTCATGATAAAAACATTGTACGTCTAGAGGCAAACGAAGTTGCAGAGTTGTTGGACATTGTAGAATCTGGTAGCACCTTATCTGAAAACCAACAAATATATCATGAGAAGCTAAAAACAAGAGATTTGGCGTTATTAACATTATTACTGGGTACCGGAATCCGTGTATCGGAATGTGTTGGTCTTGATATTACCGACGTTGATTTTGATAATGACCGCATTAAAATTGTTCGAAAGGGCGGATATGAATCCTTTGTTTATTTTGGCGATGAAGTTCGAGAAGCTCTTCTCTCCTATTTAGATGAACGTAAGAATATCATAGCAGCAGGCAATGATGAGAATGCGCTATTTTTATCTTCTAGAAAACAAAGAATCAGCGTACGAAGTGTTCAAGTGTTAGTTAAAAAATATGCTCAAACCGTAACCACGCTAAAAAAGATCACGCCTCATAAATTACGTAGTACATATGGCACGAATCTTTACCAAGAAACAGGTGATATTTATTTGGTAGCAGATGTTTTAGGACACCGCGATGTTAATACTACGAAAAAGCATTATGCTGCAATTGAAGATGGCCGAAGAAGGATGGCTAGGAATAAGGTTAGATTGAGAGAGAAGGAATAACTATATAAAAGGAATGCTAGAATAACTCGATATTTATATTAAAAAGCTTTGTTAAATAATATTGGTATATAGATATTGAAGGAGGGAGATAGTTTTCCCTCCTTTAAAGTTCACAATTGATAAATATCGTGAACTTAATTATTATTATTTTCTAACTATAATATTTTCTGAGTTTACTAATTCTAAATTCTAATTAAATGCTTATATCAAATTTAAATTATTGATATATTAATTCTTTGTTTCGGGGTAAGGCTTAATCATATTTGGTCGTATCCGTTCAGGAATTTCATTTGATTTTTTATGTTTGAATTTTTCTAAAGTTTTATTTCCAAATACATCTACTTTATAAGTGATTTCAACGAGAACGAA